>NZ_RZRY01000890.1:0-2191 GCF_003998035.1 Mesorhizobium sp. M2A.F.Ca.ET.039.01.1.1
GGCCAAAGCAGGCGGTGATTTCGGCGGAGGCCAAGCTCAACGGCATTCCGGCTGAGCTCGATCTGGTCGAACCGCTCGCCGATGACGGGCCGGCGCGCAGCCTCAAGGTCACGCTGATCCTCGACGACAAGACGCGCAACGCCAGCATGCCTGGGCTGTCGGACCTGCTTTCGGGAACCATCAAGGTGGCGATCGACAAGAGCGGCGAAGACGCCCAGCAGGTCTCGGCGGACCTGACCAATGCCAGGCTCGACATTCCTTGGGCGGGGTGGAGCAAGGGCGCCGGCATTCCGGCCAAGGTCGCATTCAACATGGCGAAGTCTGGCAGCACAACCACGCTGTCGGATTTCGCTCTCGACGGAAAAAGCTTTTCGATCGACGGCAATGTGACGCTGGTCAATGGCGCGTTGTCCGCGGCCCGCTTCAGCAAGGTTGCGTTGAACCGAGGCGACGACGTTGCCGTTTCGGTCAAGCGCGCCGGTAAGAGCTACGCGGTCGACGTCAGCGGCGCGTCGCTCGACGCCCGCTCGCTGATCAAGCAGTTCACCTCCGATGTCGACACCGCCACCAAGGGTGCCGGCAGCGACGCGATCTCGGTGAGCGCCGATGTGGCATCGCTGACCGGTTTCCACGACGAGGTGCTTTCCAATCTGAAGCTCGAATACAGCGCGGCCGGATCGCACCTGAACGGGCTCAACGTCACCGCCGCGGCAAGCTCGGGCGCCCCGATCACGATCAACAACACCACCAGCGAAGGCGGCCGGGTGCTCAGGGTGAAGTCGGCCGACGCCGGCGCGATCCTGCGTTTCCTCAACGTCTACGAGCATATGGAAGGCGGCGCGATCACGCTCTCGCTCTCGGGCGCCGCCGACGGGCCGATGAAGGGACAGGTGGATGCCCGCAACTTCTATGTCGTCAACGAGCCCAAGCTGGCCTCGATCGTATCGACCACGCCGGCCGGCGATACGCGCAGCCTGAACGAGGCCGTCAAGGGCAATATCGATACGTCCAGGGTGCAGTTCGAGCGCGGCTTCGCCGAGATCGACAAGGGGTCCGGCTATCTGAGGCTGGCGAACGGCCTGCTGCGCGGTCCACGTATCGGCACGACCTTCCAGGGAACGCTCTATGATCCGAACAACAACATGGACATGACCGGCACCTTCATGCCGGTCTACGGGCTGAACCGGATCTTCGGCGAATTGCCGCTGTTCGGGCCGCTCCTTGGCAACGGACGCGACCGTGGCCTGATTGGCGTCACCTACCGCCTGCGCGGCAATGCCAACAAGCCGACCCTCAACGTCAATCCGCTGTCGGTGGTGGCGCCGGGTATATTCCGCTCGATCTTCGAATATAGGTAACCTTGATCCCGAAAAGCGGCCTCCGGTTTTCTGGAAGGACGGCGATCGGGAAGGACGGCGATCGAGAAGGCGCGGCCGATCAGATCGGCCGCACCAGCACGTGTTTCTTCTTGCCGAGCGAGAGCTTCACCACGCCTTCCGGGCCGAGGTCCAGGGACGTGACGATGCGCCGGTCGTCGGTCAAGGGCTGATCGTTGATGCGCACCGCGCCGCCCTGGATATGCCGGCGCGCTTCGCCGTTCGAGCCGGCCAGCCCAGCTGTTACGAACAGCGCCAGGATGCCGATCCCGGCTTCGAGGTCCGATTTGGCGACTTCGACGCTGGGCAGCGTGTCGGCGAGCGTGCCTTCCTCGAAGGTCTTGCGCGCTGTCTCGCTTGCCATCTCGGCCGCCTCGCGGCCGTGCAGCATGGCCGTGATCTCGGTGGCGAGGATTTTCTTCGCCTCATTGATTTCCGAGCCGCCGAGCTTTTCCAGCCGCGCCACCTCGTCCAGCGGCAGCGTGGTGTAAAGCTTCAAGAAGCGGCCGACATCGGCGTCCTCGGTGTTGCGCCAGTACTGCCAGAATTCGTAGGGGCTCAGCATGTCGCCGTCGAGCCAGACTGCGCCCGAGGCCGACTTGCCCATCTTGGCGCCGGACGAGGTGGTGAGCAGCGGCGTGGTCATGGCGAAGAGCTGTACGCCCTCCATGCGGTGGCCGAGGTCGATGCCGTTGACGATGTTGCCCCACTGGTCCGAGCCGCCCATCTGCAGCCGGCAGCCGACGCGCTTGTAGAGCTCGACGAAGTCGTAGGCCTGCAGGATCATGTAGTTGAACTCAAGGAAGGACAGCGAC
>NZ_RZRY01000891.1:0-2183 GCF_003998035.1 Mesorhizobium sp. M2A.F.Ca.ET.039.01.1.1
GCAGAGATGCCCCTGCTGGATGATCGGCGTCGAGGTCGATGGCACATTGAGCAGGATGTCGGCCAGCGGCGCGAGCTTGCCGCCGGTATCGCCGGTAAGGCTGATCACCGTCATGCCCATCATGCGCGCCTGCTCGGCGGCGGCAAGGATGCTTGGCGAATTGCCGCTGGTCGAGATGGCAAGCAGCACCGCGCCTTCCGATCCATGCGCCTCGACCTGGCGCGAGAAGACGGTGTCGAAGCCGTAATCGTTGCCCCAGGCGGTCAGCACCGCGGCGTTGGCCGGCAGCGCGATGACATTGTAGGCCTTGCGCTCCTTCAGGAAGCGGCCGACCAACTCGCCGGCGATGTGGATGGCATCGCTGGCCGAGCCGCCATTGCCGCAGATCAGCAGCGCCTTGCCTTGCGAAAGCGCGGTCACGACCGTGCTCACGGCGCGCTCCATCTCACCGGTCAGGTCGCGCTCGACCATCGCCGAGATCGCCGCCGCGGAGCGGACCAGGTAGTCGTTCAAATCGGACATGAGACCCTCAGTTTGCGGCACGCAGCTTGCCGATCGTGTTCGTCGTGCTCTTGCCTGCGACGAGGTCGACCAGCACCACGCGCCCGCCCGCCTTCTGCACCACATCGGCGCCGACCACGGTCTCGATCGTATAGTCCGCGCCCTTGACCAGGACGTCGGGCAAGAGCGCCTCGATCAGCTTGAGCGGCGTATCCTCCTCGAAGACGACGACGGCGTCGACCGAGGCAAGCGCTGCCAGCACGCAGGCGCGGTCATGCTGGTTGTTGACCGGGCGCCCCGGCCCTTTCAGCCGGCGCACCGAGTCGTCGCTGTTGAGGCCGAGCACCAGCCGGTCGCACTGGCTGCGGGCGGCATGCAGCAGGCTGACATGGCCGGCGTGCAGGATGTCGAAACAGCCATTGGTGAAGCCGACCGTGAGGCCCTCTTCCTTCCAGGCGGCGACCATCCTGGCCGCCGCATTGGCGTCAAGAATGGCACCCGTATGAGCCGTCGGCCCATGCGAGCGGAACAGCGCGCCGGACAGTTCCTCGACATTCAGCCGAGCGGTGCCGCGTTTTCCCACCACGACGCCGCCGGCCGCATTGGCGATGACCGCGGCATGCACCCGGTCGGCGCCGGCGGCGAGCGAAAGCGCGAAGCTCGCAATGACCGTGTCGCCGGCACCGGAAACGTCGAACACTTCGCTGGCCTGGGTGGAAATGTGGCGGGCATCCTCGGCGGAGACCACGCTCATGCCCTTCTCGCTGCGCGTGGCGACGATATACTCGAAGTCATGCGCGGCGATCAGGTCGCGTGCGGCGGCCACGATCTCGTCATCGCCGAACACCTTGCGCCCGACCGCCTCGCCAAGCTCCTTGCGGTTCGGCGTCACTGCCGTGGCGCCGGCATAGCGCGCGTAATCGCGCCCCTTCGGATCGACCAGCACCGGCTTGCCGGCATCGCGGCAGATCGCGATCAGCTCGCCGGCGACGCCGTCGAGCAGAATGCCCTTGCCGTAATCGGAAAGGATCACGATGTCGGCGCGGCCAAGCGCGGCCTGGAAATGATCGATGAGCTTCGCCCGCTCGGCGGAAGTGAGCGGCTTGATCTCTTCCTCGTCGAAGCGCAGCACCTGCTGGTTGAGCGCGCTGAAGCGGCTTTTCGACGAGGTCATGCGGTCCGCCCGCTGCAGAAGCCCGTCCGTGTCGACACCGATCTCGCTCAGCATGCGCATCAGATTGTTGCCGGCCTGGTCGGCGCCGATCACCGAGACGGGTATGGCGGCCCCGCCTAGCGAAACGATGTTGGAGACGACATTGCCGGCGCCGCCCATGTTCAGCATTTCGCCCCGTCCATGCAGCACGGGGATCGGAGCCTCCGGCGAGATGCGTTCGATCACGCCGCTGACGAAACGGTCGAGAATGAAATCGCCGACCACCAGCACGGTGACCTCGCCGAACCGGGCGATGGTGCGATGCAAAGGTTCCGGAGAGGGCGGATTGTGCTTGATCATCTCACTCGACATATGCCTGAAAAAGGCAGGACTTGATTAGGTTTCAGCGCCGGAATTGTGGCGCACCTCGCTCAACGCGATGCGGATATACCGCAATTGCGGCGAGCGCAACGGCAGGCCCGATTGACTGCGGCCGAAGTCGGCTGTGCAATCAGCTTCTCTGCAGGGC
>NZ_RZRY01000892.1:0-2182 GCF_003998035.1 Mesorhizobium sp. M2A.F.Ca.ET.039.01.1.1
GAGTGGAACGGCGAATCCTCCTGCAGGCGCAAGCCTTCGCGCGAAAAGGTGCTGGAGAAGATGCAGGTCTTCATGGACAAGCTGGAGCGCCACTACGGCCAGCGTCCCATCATCTACACCAGCCCTGATTTCTATCGCGACAATTTGCGCGGCGCCTTCCTGGATTATCCGTTCTGGCTGCGCGCCGTGGCGGCGCATCCGTCAAAAGTCTATCCGGGCCGCAAATGGCTGTTCTGGCAGTATTCGGGCTCCGGCCTGTCGCATGGCGTGACAGGCCGCATCGACCTCAACGTCTTCCACGGCGATGAGCGGCAATGGCGCGCCTGGCTGGGCGGCGGCGGCCAGATGATGGCCGACGCGGACTGAGGCGCATCCGATCGCCTCGGCTATCTCCGTGGCAGATGTCGCGACTCCGCCATCGTCACATAGGCGAGCACGGCCATGAAGGTCGCGAAATAGGCCACAATGGCGGTGACGACGATTAGGCTCTCTGTAGGCATTTCCATCTCCTCGGAAAGAACGGCCGAGGAAACATCAGGAACGATGGGCTTTGCCTTGATCTGGATCATGCGATCGATCAATTGGATCGCCTGGCCGCCATGCCGCGCTCAGCAGGTGACCAGATCCGTGTGGCCAAAACCCTTCGAGTAGTCGAGCACGGAGATCACTGTCGGCATCACGCGGAAGATGCGGACCTGATCCGGCGTCGGCATCGGACCGGGCATCGAGGTTTGCGGCGGATACTTCATCGGCAGCATGCGCAGAACCTTCTCGGCCTCGGCGCGGTCTTCCACCGGCTGCGCCCGCGCCGCCATGGAAAGCCCGGTGATCTCCATCACCTGCGGCGCGTCGTGGTCTATGGTCAGCGACAGGCGATCGTCCCGCGCCAGATTTGCCGCCTTCTGGCTGTCCAGGCCGCAGAGGAAGTAAAGGGTGAGGCCATCATTGACGTAGCCCACAGTCGTCGCCTGCGGCCAGCCGTCCGGCCTCAGCGTTGCGACCGTCATGATCCGGTGCTGATCCAGCAGTGCCTGGATCTTGTTTTTGATCTCCTGGTCCATTTTCGCCTCCGAAAGTCATTGCTGACGGCGGCATGGTAGGGGACAGGGAAGGGCGAGCATTGACGCGCATCAACCGGTGGTGTGCTGACGCGCCTTTGATGTGATGCCGGCCGGACAATGCGGAGGTACGCTCAAGAATTGAGCGCGGCGTTCCCCTTCTTCCCTTGTGGGAGAAGGTGGCCGCGAAGCGGCCGGATGAGGGGTGCTCCAGCTTGACGAAGACCTTTGCCGGCGTTGGACACCACGACTGGATCGCCAGCGTCTCACTCCGCTGGAACACCCCTCATCCGTCTCGGCGCTGCGCGCCGATCCACCTTCTCCCAAAAGGGGAGAAGGAGCGCGCGCGTGTCACCCCTCGTTGATCATCGCCTCGATGTTGTAGCCATCGGGGTCAAGCACAAAGCAGGCGTAGTAATTTTCCGCATAATCCGGGCGCCGCCCCGGCGCGCCGTTGTCCGTCGCGCCCGCCGCGAGCGCCGCGCGATGGAACGCATCGACCTCCGCCTTGCTCTTCACCCGAAACGCGACATGCAGATGGGTGAGCGGCGGCTTCTCGCCCGTGCTCTGGATCTCGAACAGGCAGCCATTGCCGACATCGAAGGCCCAGAAAATGCCGTGCTTGCCGAAGGAAAGGCGATACCCCAACGGCGTGAAGGCCTGTTCGTAGAAGAGCTTGCTCTTGGCGAGGTCGCTGACTTCGATGGTGATGTGGTCGATCATAGCAAAGCGCCGCTACCGGGCCGCAGCGCCTGTCAGTCGGCTATGCTTCAACATACTCAGCGAGACTGACTGCCTTGGGAACTTCCAGCCCATCGGCGCGCAGACCCTCTATGTGGAAACGAATTGCGTCGCGGATTTCGTTCTCCACTTCAGGCACTGTTGCACCTGTCGCGATGCAGCCTGGCAGGTCAGGAACATATGCGGAAAAGTTGCTTCCGGCTTTTTCGATCACCACCGCGTAGCGCATGCCATCACTCCTTTAAGCCGGACTGCTTGAGAATGCTGTTCAGCGTTCCTGGCGCAACCTCTTCAGACGGCTTGCCGGCCACGGTGACGCGGCCGGCTTTGATTTTGTGCTTATATTGGCGATGGCTGCCTTTGGTTGCAACCAGATACCAACC
>NZ_RZRY01000893.1:0-2179 GCF_003998035.1 Mesorhizobium sp. M2A.F.Ca.ET.039.01.1.1
TGCTGAAGCCCTGGCAAGGCGGGCCGCCGGCAACTAGGTCGACCTTGCCGTGCAGCGAGGCAAGGTCCTCCACATGTCGCGCAAGAAGGTCCTGCGCATACCAAGACCGCTTTTCAAGCCAGGTTGGCCAACGATGCCTCCCCCCCAGCATGTCGAGCAGGTTATGCCGATACGTAGAAAACGCATCGGCATGCGCCTCGACACCGAACAGGGTCGAGAACCCTGCCGCGCCTAAGCCCAGAGACAACCCCCCACAACCAGCAAAGAGATCAACGCATGTCGGCATCATACAATCGATATCGCGAAGGTCCCGCGATGTCCAGGACAGCGCATGCTATGGCCTGCCTGCGGTGTGTCTCATACTAGTTAGTGCCCGTCCATAAACGGTTAACTGCTGAAATTATTGGAGGAATCGCATAATCGTGGGAAAAAGCCCGGCGGCTTCACACTACACGACAATCCGAGGAGGGGATCGATTTCGAGACGTCCGGTGGCGCGGCCGCTTAGCCAACTTTTGAAGAACTTATTTCTGGCATGACATCATAGCCTCTCATCAAGTGTCGCGTGGGCCAAAGCGGTAAATGCATCGCAATCCACATCCGGACACGGGTCACCTACGCTACCTTGGCTAGGCAGCGCCGATCCGGCGAACTCTGCCCGCGATCTCGCAAGCGTACGCAGCCGCCTTCGCCGGCGAGTCAAGTTCGCATTCCCAGGCAACAATCACTCGCCATCCAGCACCTTCGAGCTCTTCGATCACCCTGGAATCGCGGGCAACGTTTCGATCGAATTTTTCGAGCCAGAACTCGGTGTTGGACTTGGGGGTTGTGGCCACCTTACAACCGGCATGCCGATGCCAGAAGCAGCCATGGACGAAGACGGCCATCTTGTATTTTGGCAGGACGATGTCGGGCCTTCCAGGCAAGTGCCGTCCATGCAGTCGAAAGCGGAACCCGAGCCGATGGAGGGCCAGGCGGAGGAGTACCTCAGGCTTCGTATTGCCTGAGCGGATGCGAGACATCCGCTCAGATCGCTGAGCCGGGGTCAGGGTGTCGACCACGGCACTATCCTTTGCCAGACTCTCGGCGCGCCTCCAGCTCGAAGAATGGGAGCCCGCGGACAAACTCGCCCGGCAGGTCGAACGACTTGTAAAGGCATTGATGGACTTGCAGCGACTTGACCCGTTCCGCCATTTCCGCTGCCCCGCCGGTAAGCCCCAAGGCCGATAACTCAGCCGGCGTAACATTTGGGACTTTGTGGATGAACCAACTCAGCAACGGCTCCCGGTAGTCGGTTGCATTCACCTTGAAGTGGCGCAAATACTGAGACGCTAGGATGACGCCGGTCCCAAACTCGCGACCTTGAAGCAGCAGCTTGCGGAGCACATCGAACTCATAGCGCATTATGTTGTCGGCTTCGTCTACGAGGAGATAGGAATCGATTGCGCGAAGCTGTGGACCGCCTCCCAGGTATGGCCTCTTGGGCGTGCTCAACATGTTCTCGTAGAACATATTGAGCATGACCGCGACGAGCATGTTCTTGCTCCGATCATCTTGGCCGAGGGCGTCGAGCGAGATGACCACCACGCCGTCGAGAAATTGGCCGAATGACTGGGTGTCGCTGGTTCTGGAGGCGAAGACCTCCATGTCGACTAGGTCGTCGATGATCGCCATCGGCGAGTCTGACTTGCCGTCGAGCAGTTCGCCATAGGCAGCATGGACATCGTACAGTGTCGGCTGCTGGCCAGGCAGGCAAGCGTCGTAGGCCGCACGCACCGCCCGTTTCAGCTTGTCCCGTTGCACTGGCCCGATGCCCGAGTAGATCTTGTCGAGGACATCGGCGAAGAAACGGAAGCGGTCCAGCCAAGGCGCCGCAGCCTCGCCTATCGAGCTGGTGTCGAACAGGTTCAGTGGCAGCCGATAGGGCTTGACCACGCGCGCGCCCGTCGCCTCGACGAAATCGGGGCTGCTATAGTCCCGCTTGTAGTCGAAGATGAGAAAGCGCGGCCGAATGCCCCGGTTGGACACTGCCGAGCTCGAGATCTGCAGGATTAGCGACTTTAGCAGCTGTGTCTTGCCTGTGCCGAGGTCACCCACCACGCCCATGTTGAGCTGGTTCAGTCGCGTGTCGGAAATGTTGAGCGCGACTTCGCCGGGACGGAAGCTGTCCATGGTCGTCC
>NZ_RZRY01000894.1:0-2178 GCF_003998035.1 Mesorhizobium sp. M2A.F.Ca.ET.039.01.1.1
GCGCCAAGCCGACCGCTTGGCGCTGCGGCGACCGCATCATAGGGAGAGAAAACTGTTACCTATGTATCCGGTTCAAAGTGTTACCCATCTATCCGCTGGACACTGGCCGCAACGACGGCACTCCGATCCGCAGCGTTGGCGATTGGCGAAATCGAAGGCGGCAGCGTCCTTCGCCCCGTTCACGGGGAGAAGGTGCCCGAAGGGCGGATGAGGGGCGGCGCCAACGTTCGAAGGACAAGCATGTCGGCAAACCACCTCGCGGCGATCGCACCCAGAGCACCACACCTTCTTGCCAAATCCATCTCCCCTGCTATTCTCTCAGCGAAAATAATTTTACACACAGGCAAACTTGTTTCTCGCTCGGAGGAGGGTTTGAGATGAGCCAGTCGCCCTACCCCGCCGTCCTGTCCGGGCCGCCCAAGCCCAGCCTGATCCTGAGGCCCGGCGAGATCCGCCTGCCGCCGGGCCTGGAGCGCTACACCGTGCAGGGCAATGGCGCGGTGCTGATCGACGTCGAGGCGGGCGACAGCGTCAGTGTGACCAATGTCGAGGGCGGGCAGCCTTGCGAATTGCTGGCCTGGGATAAAACGGGGATCACCGATCCCGGCATTTTCGGTGAGAGGTCGAACAGCAATGCGGCCGGCATCAAGGCGCTCCTTGCCGAAGGGGACGACAGTCTCTCGGCGGTTCGCCTCAGCCTCGAGCGCCGCAAGGTGGAGTTCGACCAGCCGAAGGCCGTGCGCGTGTTCGGGGGCGCCACGCCGGCGGGCACCGAGCAGAGTTTTTCCGTGCAGCGCGACGGCGCGCTGCTGATCGCGGCGCCCGGCGGGCCTATGCTGGTCGACGGCCACAACACGGCGACGCCGGTGACCGTGCTGGTGCGCCGCGCCACGATCCGGCTGAAGACGAGAGGGCAGCTTGCCGATCCGCTCGCCGATCCGGTGCTCGATCTCAGGGTGCATTCGGCGACCGCCGAATCCTATTTCGTCAGGGCCGGCGACTATCTGCAGATCATCGACGTCGACGGCCGGCAGTGCACCGATTTCCAGTGCTTTTCGGCGCGCAAACTGGATAAGGGGCACGACCTGCCGCTCGACGTGACGACGACGCGCACGCTGATGGGCTCGGCCTATCCGATGCCCGGCCTGCATTCGAAATATTACGATCAGGACATGGAGCCGCTGGTCGAGGTGGTGCAGGACACATGCGGCCGGCACGATGCGTTCGCGCTCGCCTGCGCCGCCAAATATTACGACGACATCGGCTATCCGGGCCACACCAACTGCTCGGAGAACTTCAACAAGGCGCTTGCCGACAAGGGTGTCACGCCCCGCGCCGGCTGGATGGCCATCAACTTCTTCTTCAACACGGCGATCGACGCGCATGGCGTGATGGTGTCGGACGAACCCTGGTCGCGGCCGGGCGACTATGTTTTGATGCGCGCCCTGACCGATATCGTCTGCGTGTCCTCGGCTTGCCCGGACGACACCACGCCCGCCAATGGCTGGGACCTCACCGACATCCATGTGCGGACCTATTCCGGCCAGCACAAATTCTCGCGAGCGATCGCCAGACGCATGAAGCCCGACTCGGAACCGAAAATGACCCGCGAGACAGCCTTTCATTCGAGCTTTGCCAAGCACACGCGCGATTTCGTCGAATACAGGGGCTATTGGCTGGCCAATTCCTTCGCCAAGGAAGGTCCCATCGCCGAATACTGGGCCTGCCGGCAGGACGCCGTGATCATGGACCTGTCGCCGCTGCGCAAGTTCGAGGTCACCGGACCGGACGCCGAGGCGCTGCTGCAATACACGCTGACACGCGACGTCAAGAAGCTCGGCGTCGGCCAGGTCGTCTATACGGCGATGTGCTACGAGCATGGCGGCATGATCGACGACGGAACGCTGCTCAGGCTCGGCAAGGACAATTTCCGCTGGGTCGGCGGCGACGATTTCTCAGGCGAATGGCTGCGCGAGACCGCCAAGAAACTCGGCTTGAACGTGCTGGTGCGCTCTTCCACCGACCAGATGCACAACATCGCCGTGCAGGGACCGAAGAGCCGCGACATCTTGAAGGAGGTCGTCTGGACCTCGCCGGTACAGCCCTCGATCGGCGAGCTCGAATGGTTCCGCTTCGCCGTCGCCCGCATCGGCGGCGGCAACGGCGTGCCGGTGGTGG
>NZ_RZRY01000895.1:0-2177 GCF_003998035.1 Mesorhizobium sp. M2A.F.Ca.ET.039.01.1.1
GGCGTCGACCGCACGGCGCCGAGCGCCGCGCGTTTGCGCTCGTCGAGCGGGACCGCCGGGCCGCCGATCTCGTCGGAACGGCAGATCGGGTCGTCCGGCTCACCGGGGCAGCCGCGCGAGACGGCGGCCGACAGCACGCAATGCTTGCCGCTTTTGGCCGCCGCCACGAAGAGGTCGCGCATCGCCGGGAACAGCACTTCGGGCGGCCCGACCAGCAGCGTCGAGATGTCGTCGGTCTCGATCCTCAGCCTGTCGCGGTAAGGATCGAGCGCGCCCAACGCGCCGAGGATGACGCCGACGAAATCGTCGGCCATGGGATAAAGGGAAATCTGTGCGCCGGAAAACATGGCCCGCCTCGCTCCGCTGGTATTATCCAGATCAGCTTTAGGGTCCGGAGGCTTGCCGCCACCATCTCAGCCCCGACCGTACGGAGCACCCCTGTGGATGGGCGCGTTAAAGCACTGTTTGCCAGGTTGGGGAAGCGGTTTTTTGCGACGCCAATTGGGCCACGAGTTTCATCTCCCCTAGGGGAGATGCCGGTGGTTATAAGATTTTCACGAATTTCTTATAACGAACTTGCAATCGACTTGGCGGCGCGCAATTATAAGAAAATTTCAGGAATCTTATAACGCACAATAGCAGCGCCATGAAGACCATCGACCTCGCCTACCGCACCCTCTACGCCGAGTTGGTGCAGCGCAGCCTCGATGCTTCCTTCGAGACGGATTTCTCGACGGCGGGCAATTTCGTGCGCGTGCCGGTGAAGGGCCGCGACTACTGGTATTTCGAGGAAACCCGCCCCGAGAAAAAGAGGCGTTATGTCGGTCCGGCCGAGGATCCCGAGATCGCCAGTCGGGTTGCGGCCTTCAGGGAGATCAAGGGCGACCTCAAGAGCCGCCGCAAGCTGGTCTCCACGCTTGTCCGCGATGCCGGCCTGACCGCACCCGAGACCTTCACCGGCGATGTCGTCGAGGCGCTGGAAAAGGCGGGGCTCTTCCGGCTGCGCGCGGTGCTGGTGGGCACCGTCGCTTTCCAGACCTATGCCGGGCATCTCGGGGTGCGATTGCCGGGTGCCGCGCTGCAGACAGGCGATGCCGATTTCGCACAGTTCCATTCCGTTTCGGCCGAAGTGGAAGACAGCATGCCGCCGGTCATCGACGTGCTGAAGGCAGTCGATCCGACGTTTCGCGAAATCCCGCACCGGACCGATGCCGGCCGCGCGACGCAGTACGAGAACGCCTCGCGCTACCGGATCGAGTTCCTCACCCCCAACCGCGGCAGCGACGAGCATGCCGACCGCGCCAGCCTGATGCCTTCGCTCGGCGGCGCCTCGGCGCAGCCGCTGCGCTTCCTCGATTTCCTGATCCGCGACCCGGTGAGGACGGTGCTGCTGCATCGCTCCGGCGTGCCGGTGCTTGTCCCCTCGCCCGAACGCTTCGCCGTTCACAAGCTGATCGTGGCGACCCGCCGCGAGCGAGGCGCGGCGGCGAAGCGGGAGAAGGACCTGCATCAGGCGGGCCTGCTGGTCGAGGCGCTGGATACGACGCGCCGACAGGATGACCTTGCACTGGCTTTCGCGGAAGCGTGGGAGCGCGGCGACGCCTGGCGGGACGCATTGCGGAAGGGCTTGAGCCTGCTGAAGCCGGACAGGCATGAGATGGTCCAGTCGATCTTGGGGCGAGCGCTTGGCGAAATCGGCGTGCAGCTCGAAGGCTTTCCGATGCGGATTGCCTGATCTCAACCTCAAGACGAAGCATATCGTTCAAATTGTACGAACCGCGCTTGACCTGACTTCGTACATAAAGTACGATGCTTTCTTTGAGGGAATCTGCTTGAACACCGCGAACCATGCCGCTTTTGCCGACCTCTCCCGCCCTTTGCTGTCACCGCTGCCGCTCACCGAGCGCGAGCGCCTCGCCGGCGCCTGGCGCATGGCCAGCCAGGACATCGCCGACGATATCCGCTTCATCCGGCAGTATCTGAAGGTGATCGCCGAGAAGGACGAACGGCTGTCGACCGGCGCGCTTGTGCACGGCCGCGCCTATGTGGAGGCCTGCGCCGCCTGGCTGCCGGAGACGATGGCGCGGTATCTGCGAAACCTCAGGCTGATCAGCGAGTGCGAAAGCGCGATGATCGCGGCGGGGGTGAGGTTCGCCAAGTCGAGCGATGCCTGGTGA
>NZ_RZRY01000896.1:0-2175 GCF_003998035.1 Mesorhizobium sp. M2A.F.Ca.ET.039.01.1.1
CGACCGGGCGCTGCGCCGGCGTCTCGACCTCAGCGCCGGCGGCGAGCTCCGGATCGAGCAGGCGGTGGGTGTAGTCGAAGTTCGGGCCGAGCACCTGGCCGCCGGGCAGGTCCTTGTAGGTGGCCGAGATACGACGCTCGACCTGCATGGCGCCGGTATCGACCGGATTGGTGTAGCCGAAGCGTGGCAGCGTGGTGCGGTAAGCGCGCACCAGGAAGATCGCCTCGATCATGTCGCCGCGTGCTTGGACGATGGCCAGAGCCGCCAACTCGCGATCATAGAGCGAGCCTTCGCTCATCACGCGATCGACGCCGAGCGCCAGCTGCTCGACAATCTGGTCGAGGCGCAGCGCCGGCACCGAGCGGTCGCCGCGGCGGCGATCGGCCAGCAGGCGGTGGGCATTGGCAATGGCGGCTTCGCCGCCCTTCACCGCGACGTACATGTCACGCCTCCATCGTCTTGATGCGGGTCGTGCGCGGCAGGCAGGCAAGGCTGCCCGGCGCCGCCAGGATGATGTCGACGCCGCGCGGAAAACGCTGGTTGTTCTGCTTCCACTGCTCGACGAAATGGCGCGGCATGCCCCGAGGCGCGATCATCGACGTCTTTTCGATGCCGGGGCCCTCAAGCAGCAGCGACGGGCCCGAGGCGAGGTCGTCGACCAGGAGGATCAGCGTCGTCGAGCGGTCGGGATATTCCTGCGTGCCTTGCGCAAAACCGTCGAGCGCGGCCATCTCCTTCGGATTGGCGATCAAGGCGAAATGCGCGTCGGCCGGCGTGTTGGCCAAGGGCGCGCCGGTGTGGAAGCCGAACCAGGCCTTGACCGAAGCTTCCGCCTGCAGCGGCGGATCGAGCCAGATCGGTGTATCGTTGTCGCACAGCGAGAGCGCCACGGCCCCGGCCGTCGCCGACAATGGCGCCGGCGGGTGGGTGAGTTGCGGCAGGGCCTGCACGGAGCCTGGGCGCGCCATCGCGTCCATGATGGCGCGGAAGACGGTTTGCGCGTTGAAGACTGGCTCGGCGAAGCCGCCGTCGATCGATTGCGTGGCGATATCCATCAGTCCTCTCCGCGCACCATGGTGAAGAAATCCACTTTCGTGGCCGCCGTCTCGACGCGCCGCGTCTCGCGCGCCGCATCGAGCGCCGCGCGCAAAGGCGCGGCGAGCTTCGTCTCGACTGCTTCACGCTGCGGCGGGTCCTGCCACAGCGCGTCGGCGATTGCGGCGAGCCTGGCCTTGTCCTTGTCGCGGCCGAGCGCGTAGGAATGGCCGACCTGGCCGGAGGGCAGCCGCACCGTGGCGCGGGTGACGGTCGCCTCGCCGACATTGAAGGGCGCGCCGCCGCCGCCGATGCGCCCGCGTACCGTCACCAGTCCGGTCTCGGGGCCGCGCAAGAGCTCGGCCTCGGAAGGCAGGCCCGCTTCGTTCCACAGGCGCGCGATCTCATCGGCTTCGGCATGCGCCAGCGTCTCCATCAAGGCTTTCCGCCCGGCCTGCTCGCGCGCTTCCTGTCCTCGCATGGCATTCCTCCCTGCATGCGTAAAATTTGTCTATTGATATAGACAACTATACAAATTATACTTATCTGGTAACGGGAGTCCATGACGGGTGGATGACAACCCGGAAAAATGCTTGGGGGCGATGGGTGACCGGACTGGCGAGCAGCATCGAAAGGCGCAACGGCGTGTCGCTGTGGCGGCAGATCGCCGACCGGATCCTGCAGGGGATCGCGAGCGGCGACTTCGCCGAGAACGCGGCGCTGCCGCCCGAAGTCGCGCTGGCGGAACGCTACGGCGTCAACCGCCACACGGTGCGTAGCGCCATTGCAGCACTGGTGCAGGAAGGCGTGTTGAAGGCCGAGCAGGGCCGCGGCACCTTCGTCCTGTCGCGCAAGCGGCTGTCCTATCCGATCGGCGCGCGCACGCGCTTCTCGACCGGGCTGCAGGGGCAGACGAGCGAGCGGCATATTGCGCTGTTGTCGTCCTCGACGGAGCCGGCCAGCCGGCGCATCGCCGAGGCGCTGGGCCTTGCCAAGGGCGCGGCCGTCATCCGGCTGGAGACGCGCGGCGAGGCCGACGGTCAAGCGGTGTCGCGCGCGACGACCTGGTTCGACGCCAAGCGCTTCGCCGGCATCGAGGCGGCAATGGCGGAAACGGGATCGATCACCGCCTCGCTGAAG
>NZ_RZRY01000897.1:0-2172 GCF_003998035.1 Mesorhizobium sp. M2A.F.Ca.ET.039.01.1.1
CGCGCTCGGCGCCGAACTGCTCGGCGCCTTCAAGCGCATGATCGAAAACCCGATGGGCATGCTGGTGTAGGACGGGAAAAGGCGGTGCGGAAATTCTTCACCGGCCTTTCGCCTTGTTCTTTCCGTCGGGCGGATCGCGCGCTGGCGGCCTGGTCGACCGGTGACGGCAGGGGTGTGGCAAAAGCATGAAGACGATTCTCTGCTACGGCGACTCTCTCACCTGGGGCTACGACGCAGCCAGCCTCGGGCGCCATGCGCTCCAGGATCGCTGGCCGAGCTTGCTGGGGGCCGAGCTCGGCGACGACATCCAGGTCATCGCCGAAGGCCTTAACGGCCGCACCACGGCCTTCGACGACCATCTGGCCGGCGCGGACCGCAATGGCGCCCGTGTGCTGCCGACGATCCTGACCAGCCATGCGCCGCTCGACCTGATCATAATCATGCTTGGCGCCAACGACATGAAGCCATGGATCCACGGCAATCCGGTCGCAGCCAAACAGGGCATCCAGCGCCTGATCGACATCGTGCGCGGCCATGACTATCCGTTCGACTGGCCCGCACCGCAGATCCTCATCGTCGCGCCGCCGGTGGTGACGCGCACCGACAATGCCGAATTCAAGGAAATGTTCGCCGGCGGCGACGACGCTTCCAAGCGTCTGGCGCCGCAATATTCAGCACTGGCCGACGAGGCCGGCTGCGGCTTCTTCGACGCCGGCACGGTGGCCGTCACCACGCCGCTCGACGGCGTCCACCTCGATGCCGAGAACACGCGCAACATCGGCAAGGCGCTGGCGCCGCTCGTGCGCGTGATGCTCTCATTCTAACCTTCAGAAAGATCAGGAAGAAAACCCCGTGGCTGAATCCTACGACGTCATCATCATCGGCTCAGGCCCCGGCGGCTATGTCACGGCGGTGCGTTCCGCCCAGCTCGGCTTCAAGACGGCGATCGTCGAGCGCGAGCATCTGGGTGGCATCTGCCTCAACTGGGGCTGCATCCCGACCAAGGCGCTGCTGCGCTCGGCCGAGATCATGCATTATTCGGATCACCTGAAGGACTACGGCCTTAAGCTCGAGGGCGGCAAGGTCAGCCCCGACCCGGCCGCCGTGGTCGACCGTTCGCGAAAAGTGTCGCTCAGGCTGAACAGCGGCGTCGGCTTCTTGATGAAGAAGAACAAGGTCGACGTCATCTGGGGCGAGGCGAAGCTCTCCAAGCCCGGCGAAGTCGTCGTCTCGAAGACCGCCAAGAAGGCGATGGAACCGCAGCCGCCGGTGCCGAAAGGCGTCAAGGGCGAGGGCACCTACACCGCCAAGCACATCATTCTCGCGACCGGCGCCCGGCCGCGCGCGCTGCCCGGCATCGAGCCGGACGGCAAGCTGATCTGGACCTATTTCGAGGCGATGGTGCCGAAAGAGATGCCGAAGTCGCTGCTGGTGATGGGCTCGGGCGCCATCGGCATCGAGTTCGCCTCCTTCTACCGCACCATGGGCGCGGACGTGACGGTGGTCGAGCTGCTGCCCGCGGTGATGCCGGTTGAGGACGCCGAAGTCTCGAAATTCGCGCAAAAACAGTTTGAGAAGCAGGGGATGAAGATCATCCTCGAAGCCAAGGTGACCAAGGTCGATAAGGGCGCCAATTCGGTCACCGCGCATGTCGAGATGAAGGACGGCAAGGTGGAGAAGATCACCGCCGACCGCATGATCTCTGCCGTCGGCGTGCAGGGCAACATCGAGAATCTCGGTCTCGAGACGCTCGGCGTGAAGACCGATCGCGGCTGCATCGTCGTCGACGGTTACGGCAAGACCAATGTGCCCGGCATCTACGCCATCGGCGACGTCGCCGGCCCGCCGATGCTCGCCCACAAGGCAGAGCATGAAGGCGTCGTCTGCATCGAGAAGATCGCCAACTTCCCGGGCGTGCACGCCATCGACAAGCTGAAGATCCCCGGCTGCACCTATTGCAGCCCGCAGGTCGCGTCGGTCGGCCTGACCGAGGCGAAGGCCAAGGCGGAAGGCAAGGACATCCGCGTCGGCCGCTTCCCCTTCAGCGCCAATGGCAAGGCCATCGCGCTGGGCGAGGACCAGGGTTTCGTCAAGACCATCTTCGACAAGAAGACCGGGCAGCTTCTCGGCGCCCATCTGGTCGGCGCCGAAGTGACAGAGCTCATCCAGGGT
>NZ_RZRY01000898.1:0-2164 GCF_003998035.1 Mesorhizobium sp. M2A.F.Ca.ET.039.01.1.1
GCCTATCTCAGCGAAGCCGAGCTCGACATCGCGCGCCAGCTCAACGGTATCCTGCACCGCGCGGCAGCGGCCCTTTCGGCCGGTGCGGATGAATCCGGCGCCACCGAAGACGCTGCAAAGGCGCTTGTCTCCGCAGGCTTCCGGAAGATCGACTATGTCGCCGCCCGCGCGAGCGTCACGCTTGCACCCTGGCGACGGGACCGCGACGGCCGCCTGCTCGCGGCAGCATGGCTCGGCACGACGAGGCTGATCGACAATGTGGAGATTCCCTCCGCGTGACCGCTCGCGGTCCGATCGGCTTCCGATCGGCTTCCGATCGGCAAGCTGTCGCCGCCGTGACGCCTATTCTTCCGACGGCATATAAGATACATCGACTGGAGGCGTCGTCGATCTAGCCGAGCCGCTTTTCCATGATGAGCGCGGGCAATCCCGAACTGCCGCCGCAATCGGCGGTCCTGCCCGCCTGGCGGAACCCGTTCGCCTGGTAGAAGGCGATCGCCACGGCATTTGCTTCCTCGACTTCGAGGCGCAGCGTATCCATCTCCGGAAAACTGGCCTCGACTTCGTCGAGCAGCGACTGGCCGATCCCCTGCCGCTGGCAGGCCGGATGCACATAGAGCTGGTTCAGAAGGACGATCTTCGGGTCGGTGGTGGCGGCGGCGAACGCCATGCCGCCGAGCCGCTTGCCGTCGTCAGCAACCAGGAACTCGGAATTCGGACGCGTCAGCCGCGTCTTGAGCGAGGTGATCGAATGCCAGTCGTCGGTGATCGCCGTAACCCGCTCGGCGCCATAGATGGCGTCATAGGTCGCATGCCAGGTCTCGACCAGCAGCGCGCGGACCGCAACAAGATCGCGCTCGCTGGCGGTGCGGACGAACATCGCTCTATTCGATGCCCAGCTTGGCCTTGACGAGGTCGTTGACCGCCTGCGGGTTGGCCTTGCCGCCGGTCGCCTTCATGACCTGGCCAACGAACCAGCCGGCCATGGTCGGCTTGGCGCGCGCCTGCTCGGCCTTGTCCGGATTGGCGGCGATGACCTCGTCGACGGCCTTCTCGATGGCGCCGGTATCGGTGACCTGCTTCATGCCGCGGCTCTCGACGAGCTGGCGCGGGTCGCCACCTTCGTTCCAGACGATCTCGAACAGGTCCTTGGCGATCTTGCCTGAAATGGTGCCTTCCTTGATCAGGTCGAGCACGGCGCCCAGCTGCTCAGGCGAAACCGGAGCATTTTCAATGTCTTTGCCGGCCTTGTTCAGCTGCCCAAGGAGATCGTTGATGACCCAGTTGGCGGCGAGCTTGCCGTCGCGCCCGGCGGCAACCTTCTCGAAATAGTCGGCGATCGGCTTTTCCGAAACCAGCACCGAGGCGTCATAGGCGGACAGTCCAAGCACATCGACCAGCCGAGCCTTTTTGTCGTCGGGCAGTTCCGGCAGGTCCTTGGCGAGCGCATCGACATAGGCCTGGTCGAACTCCAACGGCAAAAGGTCGGGATCTGGGAAATAGCGATAGTCGTGCGCTTCTTCCTTGGAGCGCATCGAGCGCGTCTCGCCCTTGTTCGGATCGAACAGGCGCGTCTCCTGGTCGATCTTGCCGCCGTCTTCCAGAATGGCGATCTGGCGGCGCGCCTCATATTCGATGGCCTGGCCGATGAAGCGGATCGAATTCATGTTCTTGATCTCGCAACGCGTGCCGAACGCGCCGCCCGGACGGCGCACCGAGACGTTGACGTCGGCGCGCAGCGAGCCCTCGTCCATGTTGCCGTCGCATGTGCCGAGATAGCGCATGATCGAACGCAGCTTGGTGACATAGGCCTTGGCCTCGTCGGCCGAGCGAATGTCGGGCTTGGAGACGATCTCCATCAGCGCCACGCCGGAGCGGTTGAGGTCGACATAGGACATGGTCGGGTGCTGGTCGTGCATCGACTTGCCGGCGTCCTGTTCCAGGTGCAGGCGCTCGATACCGACCTCGATATCCTCGAACTCGCCCTGGCGGTCGGGACCGACGGAGACGATTACCTTGCCCTCGCCGACGATCGGCTGCTTGAACTGCGAGATCTGATAGCCCTGCGGCAGGTCCGGATAGAAATAGTTCTTCCGGTCGAAGACCGACTTGTGGTTGATCGCGGCCTTGAGGCCGAGCCCCGTGCGGATAGCCTGCTTGACGC
>NZ_RZRY01000899.1:0-2154 GCF_003998035.1 Mesorhizobium sp. M2A.F.Ca.ET.039.01.1.1
ATATCACCCCTTCCGGCAGAACAAAGCGATCGCGCAAGGGGCGCAGCGGGTCCGCAGCGTCCATCGCCTCGACCTCGGCAAGATCGGGAATTCCCCTCATGTGCTACCGCCTCCATTTCGACCCAGGCCGCTACATCCCTCCGGCGACCAAGGCGGTTGTCCCATCACCGTCCGCAACCCGGCAAGAACCTTCTGTCCTATATTAGCTGGTCCATAGACGGCAAAGGCTGAGGATCGGAATCGTCGCCAAGGTTGGCATTTTGAGTTCGTTTCGTTCACGTTACGGTACATGGTTGGGTCAGCTGACTGGATCCCTTCAGCACCTCCGCGACGATGTCGCCTCTCAATTTCAGCATAAGGAGAATTGCAAAATCGAGCGGAATCAATGACACAGCCCAACCGGTGGCGGCCAGGCACCGTCGGATGCAACATTCTTTCGCCCGCCTTAAGAAATTCATTAAACTTTAAACGGTTGCGGAACACAACTGGAACAGATAGTGTTTGTTCTGGGTTTGTTTTTCTGATTCTGGTTTCGGAACCCGTGGGGGCCGCCAATGCTGACGCGCAAACAACATGAACTCCTGATGTTCATCCATGAACGCCTGAAGGAGAGCGGGATCCCTCCATCCTTCGACGAGATGAAGGAAGCGCTCGACCTCGCCTCAAAGTCCGGCATCCATCGGCTGATCACGGCGCTGGAAGAACGCGGCTTCATTCGCCGGCTACCGAACCGGGCGCGCGCGCTGGAGGTCTTGCGCCTGCCCGACTCGATCGCTCCCGGCCTGAATGCCGCGAAGAAATTTTCGCCAAGCGTCATCCAGGGCGGCCAGGGCAATCTAAGCCGACAGGTCAAGCCGGCAGCGCCCTCGCGTACGCCGACACCCAGCAATGATGACGACGCCGCTTCGGCCGTGTCCATTCCGGTGATGGGCCGCATCGCCGCCGGTGTGCCAATCGACGCCATCCAGCACCAGACGCATTCGATCTCGGTCCCGCCGGACATGATCATGGGCGGCGAGCACTATGCGCTGGAGGTCAAGGGCGACTCGATGATCGAGGCCGGCATCTTCGACGGCGACACCGTCATCATCCGTAACGCCAGCACGGCGAGCCCGGGCGAGATCGTGGTGGCGCTCGTCGACGATGAGGAAGCGACACTCAAGCGCTTCCGCCGCAAGGGCGCCTCGATCGCGTTGGAGGCCGCCAACCCGGCCTACGAAACCCGCATCTTCGGGCCGGATCGGGTCAAGGTGCAGGGCAAGCTCGTCGGGCTGATCAGGCGCTACTGATCCGGCTGCGAGGACTTGGCCCTCTCTGGCTTTTCGTAAGGCGCCAGTCCCCTCGCCTCGCGAGTGTACTTCCGCTGCTCGTGCCAGGGCCGGTAAGGCTGCTCGACGGCATATTGGATGGCTGCTCGCGCGGTTGCCGATTGCGGATCGAAGAAGACGGCGGCACTGCCGTCACGCGCCAGTTGGCGCTTGGTGACGACAAGCACGCGCTCATCCCAGCAGGGATTGTAGGCCGTCGCATCGTTGATGACGATGAGATCGGCAAAGCCGCAGGCGGGCCGTGCGCTGTCGCGGTTTTCGGCGAGCGCGACGATCGCGCCGGACGGATGCCGGCCAATGCAGAGGTCGCCGGTGCAATAGAAGGGCGAGCCGGGCGGCAGGTCGACCGGGTCGGCGATATCGAGCGCATCCTTGGCAAATGTCTCGGGCGGCACGATGGCCTCGGCCTTCAGCGCCCGCTTCCAGTTGTCGGTGGTGAACTCGTTGGAGCGTTCGCGGTTGACGGCAAGCTCGCCGCCACCGATCGGCATCGCCACGAGATGCGCGTCCTCCGAGATCAGCACATCCGGCGTGCGCACATGCGGGATCGCCAACAGCGCGGCGAGCGCGAAGGGCACAGCGGCGAGCCTCAGCCAGGTGGTGGCCATGGTCGCGATGACGAGCGCGATTGTCGCCAGCAGCACCGACTGGATCGAGATCAATCCCACTGCATCGACTGGCGAGCGGTCGGAAATCCATGCCGAAATGGCGATCATCGCTGTCAGGCCCTTGCCCATCACATAGAGGAAGGGACCGTCGAAGCCGAACGGCATGGCGAGCGCGCTCAACACGGCGAACGGCATGACAATCAGCGAGACGATCGGCA
>NZ_RZRY01000089.1:0-14348 GCF_003998035.1 Mesorhizobium sp. M2A.F.Ca.ET.039.01.1.1
GCATGAACCCGCTCGCCTCGAACGAGCTCGCCGACAGCCGCGAATAGCAGCGCCCGGGCTGGACAGAAGGGCGCGCCGGCGTCGGCTGCGCAAGCGGCACCGGCGGTCAACACCGGGCCGGCGCGTGACCAGCAGGCCGCTCCAGGTGGCCGGCGCCTGTTGCCTGATGGGAGCACCCGCCCCGGCGCCGGCCCGGCGAACCTGCGTCCGCCGCAATATTCAAGGTAGCTAAAAAACACCCGCCGCGGGATGGCGTGATCGCATAAGCCTTGGCGGATGGAAGTCGAGCCGCGTCACATAAGGCAGCGCTACCCCGCTCCGTCCGTCGCGCGGACACCCCGGCATCCGCCCCGCCGCGAAAATCGCTGCGTGAAACCCCTTTCATGCGCTATGATGCGCTCCGTTGTAGTGGGGCGCAGGCGCGCCGGTCGAGACGGCACTGGCTTGTCCCCATCAATGCCTTTCCACCCTCGGAGGGACGTCGTGAACCTCTTGATTGTCTATGGAACGACTGAAGGGCAGACCAGGAAAGTCGCCGAACGGATGGCGACCGACATTCGCGGGCGCGGGCATCAGGTCGAATTGCTGGACAGCGCGAAGTTCACGCCCGATTTGAAGCTCGGGCATTTCGACGCCTTCGTTATTGCCGCGTCGGTCCACCAGGAGCACCATCAGGAAGCCGTCACGACCTTCGTATTCGCGCATCGAGACCTGTTGAGCGGCAAGCCTTCGGCGCTGGTATCGGTCAGCCTGTCGGCGGCGCTGGAAGGCCACGAGGCCGCTGCCCGGAAATATGTCGACCGCTTCGTTTCCGTGACGGGGTGGCAGCCGCGCATGACGCTTCTGCTGGGCGGCGCCTTGCGCTTCACCAAATACGATTACTTCCAGGAGCAGTTCGTCAAATTCGTCGTCATGAAGGGCGAGGATCCAGGCCCCGGGCAGGATCACGAATTCACCGACTGGAACGCGCTCGCCGGCTTCACCGATCGGTTCCTCGCAACGATCGGCTAGGCTGCGCCAAAGCGGCCTGTCCCGCACCGGCGCCCGGCTGCTGCAAGCGGCGCGGTCAGCGCCGTTTCGAAAGACGGTCGAAATTGCGCCGCACCTGCCTGGCCGCGGGCAACAGGGCAGCCGCCGCCGCTTCCATCGCCACGGTTCCATCGCAAAGCGACGGGCTTTTGCCGGAAAGGACGTCAGGCCAGAAGCGCAACGCCGCCTCGAGCATCTTTGCCTGCGCCGCGAACAGCCCTTGCGTTCCCGCAAGCGCCTTTTCCTGCACCGCCTGCAAGGCCTCTCGCCCGTTGGGCGCGTGGCTCATGGCATCCAGCACCAGCAGCGGCACCCGCATGCCGATGACCGCCGGCGCCAGCAAGAGGTCGCTGCCGGAGTGCTTCCTGCGTTTTCTGCGGACGGCCATGGACACCTGCCTTCTTGTGCTGGGAACGATGGCGAAACTACGCGCCAGAGGCATGTTGGTTCCACGCGAGCGAGTCCAACCGGGGGCCGGGAAGGGGACAACCGGACAGCTGCATATATTCGGTATAACTAAAATACACCGCGCGACACGGTGGTCTGTGCAGTTCACATTGAGGCCGCGCAATGGCCGGCACAATCCAGGCTGGAAAAGAGTCTGAACACAGCCCGGCCGTTACTGGTGATGTTCTGGGAACACACCCGCGATAAAGACCGGCGGCGAGCGCTTCTACTGCTTGCCAAACCGACGGCCGGCACATAAGCCTGCACGTCTGCGATCATTGATCCTCGGGGGAGGTGGCTTGTGGCGAAACCAAAACAGCTCGCGACGAAATGCCTGGCGTTGCGCCTCGGCGCCGCGATGCTCGCCATGCCGGTCGCCGACGCGCTTGCCGACAATGTCGTTGCGAACGACCAGGTCGTTCAAGGAAGCCTCTGCGTCGGGCTCGACTGCGTCGACAACGAGTCCTTCGGGTTCAACACGATCGTCATGAAGGAAAACAACACACGCATCTACTTCGACGACACGAGCACGAACGCCGGATTTGCCGCCAATGACTGGGCGCTGATTGCGAACGATTCCGGCTCTGGTGGCGCCAATTACTTCGGGATCCAGGATGCGACGAGCAACAAGATGGTGTTCCGCGTCGATGCGGGCGCTCCCGAGAATTCGGTCTATGTCAACAGCTTCGGCAATCTGGGCCTCGGCACGTCCAGCCCGGCTCTCGGCCTGCAGATAACCCGAAGCGACACGCCGGCGATCCGCCTGGAGCAGACAAACGCCGACGGCTTCACGGCGCAGACCTGGGACGTAGGCGGCAACGAGACGAATTTCTTCATACGCGACTTGACGAACGGCAGCCAGATGCCGTTCCGCATCCGGCCGGGCGCGCCGACGAGCAGCCTCGACATCGCAGCGAACGGCAATGTCGGTCTCGGCACCGCTTCCCCCACCAGCAAGCTGCATGTCTATGGAACCGCCACGCAGGATACGTTCGAGACGATCGGCGTATCCTCGGCGGCCAACGCGGATGCGCTGACTTTCGGCTATAGCGGCGCGAGCTTCGGCGTCGGCACCTCGATGATCAACGCGCATTCGGCCACCGGCTCGGGCGGCCGGCTTCTGCTTGCCACCGACGGCGTGACCCGCATGACCATCGACGCAAACGGCAATGTGGGCATCGGCACGACCGCGCCGGCCGCCGGCCTCGACGTCGTGGGAACCGTTCGCTTCGCATCGCTTGCGGGCTGCACCTCCGGCATCGGCACCAATGCCGCGGGCGACCTGACCTGCATCAGCGGCGGCGGCGGAAATCCGCCCTATTACGACACGACCGCTTCCGGCGCGCAGCCGAACGCCAGCGGCACCAACTCCACCGCGGCCGGCTCGGGCAGCAACGCCAGCGGCACCAATGCGTTGGCCGGCGGCACCAACAACCAGTCGCAGGGCGACAACACCACCGTCATCGGCTCGAACAACAGCGTCACCGGCGACGATAGCGGCGCCTTCGGCACCGGCAACACCGTTAGGGGCAATGGCAGCTACGCGATCGGCGACCCCAATGTCGTCAATGGCGACAAGTCCTTCGTCTATGGCGACGACAATGCCGTCAACGCCCCGAACGTCGCCGGCAACGGCAACGGCATCCAGGTCTTCGGCTCGAACAACATTGTCGCCAGCACCGCCAATTCGTCGGGATCGGTGGTGATCGGATCGGGCAGCACGGTCAACGCCACCAATGCGATGGCGTTCGGCAATGGCACGACGGTGACCGGCGCCAACGCGATCGCCATGGGGTCGGGCGCATCCTCGGCCGGGCTGAACGCCGTTGCGATCGGCACCGGCGCCAGCGCCGCCTATGCGGGCTCGGCCGCCTACGGCTCGGGCGCGGTCGCGACAAGGCAGAACGAGCAGGTGTTCGGCACGGCGGGCAACACCTATTCGATGCCCGGCCTGACGTCGGCGGCGAGCTCATCGGCCCAGACCGGCGCGATCGAGATCGTCACCACCGATGCCAGCGGCCATCTCGCCTCCGTGACCCCGGGCTCGCTCGGCTTTTCCGATCCCGCGCAATTCAACAGCCTCAATTCCCGCATCGACAGCGTCGGCAGCCGTGCCTATTCCGGCGTCGCCATGGCGATGGCGCTGGCCGGCGCGCCGACCGTGCTGCCGGACGAAAAATTCGTCACCACCTTGAACTGGGGCACCTTCGAGGGCGCCAATGCCTTTGCGCTCAGCGCGGGCGCCCGGCTCGGCTCGCAGCTCCAGCTCAATGGCGGCATCGCCTTCGATCCCAACCGGAGTATGGCCGGCGGACGGCTGGGCTTGAGGATGAGCTGGTAGGAAGCGCCGGCGCGCCAGGATGATCCCGATGCGAACAGTCACGATTCTCCTGGCGGCGATGCTGGCCGTTTGCGACGCCGGGCCGGGTCTTGCCCAGACGCAGACCCAGGCGCCGGCGCCGGGCAAGAAGAAGGCGGCGCCGACAGCACCGGCGCCCACTGCGCCCGCGTGGCCGGCAAACGCCGCGCAGGCCATCTACCTTGCCCGCAGCACGATGATGGCTCTCCAGCAGGCGGTGGAAACAGGCAACTTCACCGTGCTGAGGGACATGGGCTCGCCAGGCTTTCGCGCCCAGAACACCGCCGCCGACCTCGCGATCAGGTTCCAGGCGCTGCGCCAGTCCGGCGCCGACCTGACGGCGGTTGCCGTCGTCGCCCCGCAGCTCTCCACGCCGCCCTTTCTCGATCCCCAGAAGCAGCTGCACCTGGTCGGCCTGTTTCCCACGCAGCCGCTGGAGATCGATTTCGACCTGTCCTTCGAAAACGTCGACAACCGCTGGCGCATCTCCGCCATCGGCGTGACGACCGCCCCGGCGCCGAAGGCGCAGGAGGGTGGTGGGGAGGATAAGGGGAAGGCGAAGTAGAGCGCAGCGAGGGCGGTCGCGATGTAGAAGGAAACCAGCGTTATATTCGGCCCGAGCGTTTCGCTTGCGCCTCGGCAACTGGCGCGACGAGCCGGTCGGCCTGGACGGGCAGGCCATGTATCAGGTCTCCTTCGCCACCGAGGTCTTCGCCACGCTGGTGCCCTGGCTGATGCTGAACCACTTCCTCATCTACCCCAACACGACCAAATGGGACCACCTGATCGACCCGATCTGGATCGGCCGCGCGCTCGGCGTGCATGGCGAAGTGCTCGGCGAGGAGGATGAGGCTGGATGTGAATACGGAGCCGACGCTGGGGGTGTGAGGGGACGGCGAATACGCATACCTTCCGTTTGAAGGAGTTGTGCATACGCATCTTTAGATGACTAGATTAGGTGAAATTGGGAGAACGGTATACTCTAATGGTCTACAATGGATGATTCTCTTGGTCCAAGCTATGTGTTGAATTCTGGCGCTTCGGTTGTAAGCTAGTAGGGTCCGGGGGGATCGCTTGATATGTCGAGTGCAGTTCAAGTCTGGAATCCAGACGAGTGGGAGCTATTCGCCTTCAGTCTCCTTCAGAGTCGGCACGGTCCTTTGCACGTGCACAAAATTCCGGCAGCTCACAAGGGCGACTATGGGATTGATTATTATTGTCCGAAGGAGCTGGTAGCCTATCAATGCTACGCTGTCGAGGAGCCGGTCGATATTGTGGTGCGGGCCGATCGTCAAAAGAAGAAGATAACTACAGATCTCGCAAAAATTGTCCTAAAGCAAACGGAAATTTCAAAGTTATTCCTGGGATTGCCGATCAAGCACTGGGTGCTGCTCACGCCATTGCACGACAGCAAAGATGTCAATCTCCACTGCGCGAAAAAGACTGGTGATCTTCGGGCTGCCAACTGCGCTGCGCTCGACGCAAGCTTCGAAGTCGCAATTCAGGACCCGAGTGCTTTTCCCAGCAAAGCAGTCGCAGCCGGGATCTCAGCCCTTTCAAAGGTAACTCTCAGCATCCCGGCTCTCTCGAAGACGGAGCTTGAAAACTGGGCTGCAGGTTCCTCCGACCTGCTGGCCAACGTCACACGAAAGTTAAAAAAGCGGGCCGCTCCCGATCAAATTGAGGATGTGGTCGCCGACGCTATCAAGTCGTTTCTTCAAGGCAATGCCTTGCTTGATGCGCTGCGATCTGGCGCGCCAGATCTCCACGAGAAGGTTATGTCGGCAATTAAGAGCCGGGCTCGTCGTCTTCAATTTGCCGGGCCGCAGGCCAGCGGATCGGTGGGAGAGATACTGCACGCAGAACTAGATGCCCTCATTGCTGCGGTGCAAGTCACGGCGCCAAGCATTTCTACCGAGAATGCGGAGCAAATTGCATACGGGTCGATCTGTGAGTGGATTATGCGTTGCCCGCTGGATTTTCCCGATGTCCACTGAATCTATTTTTCGTCGTGTGCTTCTGGATAGTTCATTCACGTACACCGCCAGACCTGATCCGCTTCCAGGTGATCTCCGCATGTCGTGGGGGATTGCGGTACTAATACTCGCTCTATTTCATAGCCGTGGAAGAAGGTCGAACTTCCAGAAGCTGCAATTTTTGGCCCATTCGGTGCGCCTCGCGGAAGGGCGGAATGAAGTGCGCGGCCTCCTGTCCGGTGAGTACAAGCCAGCGGATATTTCCGTGCGTGTCGAGCCGTTTCTAAATCGAGCTGTGGCTTTCGCCCACTCTTTGAAGCTAGTGCAAATCGAAAAGGGAACATCAGTGTCATTGACGGATCAAGGAACGAAAATGGCCGATGCGATTCTCGCAGAGGAGGACTCACTAAAAGAGGAAAAGCGATTCCTAAGCGAAGTAGCGCCCCGCATGACGGACGCTTTGATGAAGAGGGTTTGGCGGTTGGAGGATTTGCTATGACCCTCAGATTTCGGCTTCTGCGGCTTCGCGCAGTGACAACAGATGGCGTCTACGGCGCGGATGTGCCCTTCGCTTCTGGTTTGACAGTTTTGTGGGCAGATAACACTAAGGGCAAGTCAACGTGCATGCAGGGCATGCTCTATGCGCTCGGGTTGGAACGGATGCTTAGCCCGAGACGTGAAATTCCACTTCCTCACGCGATGACGAGTTATCTAAATACTGACAGCGATAAACGTGTGGAAGTTCTCGAATCGAGCGTTTCGCTTGAGATATCCAACGGAGAAGAGCAGATCATCACGGTTGGCCGAGTAGTGAAAGGTACAACTGACACGCGATTGATCACAGTGGATTTTGGGCCCTTGTTAACAGAAGGGTCAGTTGGTCTAAGGCGGCAGAATTTCTTCGTTCTAGATCCGGGTGCCGCGCAACGAGAGGATGGGTTCCATCACTTTCTAGAGGAATTTTTAGGATGGCGCCTGCCCCAGGTAAGGCGATACGACGCGCCTGAAACGAAACTTTACTTGGAAACCGTGTTTCCAATGTTCTGGGTTGAACAGAAGTTTGGTTGGTCCGCGATACCAGCTGCGATCCCTACTTACATGAGGATACGGGAAGTTCATAAGCGAGCTGTTGAATTCATCTTAGATCTCGACGTCCACAAACTTGAAATGCAAAGGGAGCGGCTTGCCGAACTGATCGCAGCCAATGCGAAGCAGTGGTCCATTATTCGGCAGGAATTGGAGCTTTATGTTGCTCGAGGGGGCGGCAGAGTGGCGGCCCTGAGCGATATGCCTCTTGCTGATCCAGATGCGTTGTCGAGACCATATATACAGTTAGCACAGGGAACAGAATGGGTCACTCTCGGCGCCGTGCTATCTCAACTGAGAGGGACGGTGGCGAGCCTCCTTGATCAAGCCATCCCAATGGTTGAGGACCAGTCTGAAGAGGTCTCACTGAAACTCGAACAATTGGCCGCTACGGTCGACGAGCTCAATTCGGAGCGGATAAGGATTCATAGCGCTCAACAGTTAAAGATCGCGGACATCAGGTCGCTAGAGCGACGTATCGCTAGCCTCGATGATGATTTAGCCAAGAATCTTGATGTACAGCGACTGCAGCGCTACTCAGGCGTCACGGCTGCGTTAACGCCAGACAGATGTCCAACCTGTGAGCAGGCGCTTATAGACACACTATTGTCGCAAAACGCTTTAACGGCAGTCATGCCGGTCTCGGACAATATTGAATACATTCGGTCACAAAAGAGAATGTTTGAGGGTATTCTCGCCAGGGAGCGATCTGACGAAAATGAACGCAGGGATCAGTTGTCGGCTATAAGTCGACAGCTTGCCGAGCACTATGCAGAAATTCGGCTTTTGCGATCGGAACTTGTTGCGCCGGGATCAAACCCCTCGGCGGCTGTGATCGAAGAGCGAATTCGAAGCGAGGCACGAATTCGGGACATCGAAGGCCTACAGGCCGTTTTCAATGATGCTATTGATCACCTCCGCGATTTGCAGGACGCCTATGCAAAGCTCCTTGAAGAACGCGCAAATCTTCCGAAGGAGAAGCTATCACAAAGCGACCAGAGCAAGCTTAGTCACCTGACAGAACTCGTTCAAAGTCAAGCAAGAGATTTTGGATTCAGTACTTTTTCGCCTTCCGAATTGTCGATCTCTGAAGATAGCTACAGACCCGAAAAGGAAGGGTTTGAAATTGGTTTCGAGACATCGGCAAGTGATGCTATTCGGCTGAAATGGTCATACCAGCTAAGCTTGATCGAACTCGCAAGAGAGAAGCAAACTAATCACCCGGGAATGCTAATATTCGACGAGCCGCGCCAGCAGTCGTCTTCGCGCCCCAGTTTCCAGAATCTTCTCAAGCGAGCGTCAAAGGCAAAAGGCGCAAATCAGCAAATAATCTTCTCAACGAGCGAAGACCTTGAAACGCTTCAACGCATAACTGCCACCATCGAATGCCAAGAAGTAATCTTCCCTGGATACATTCTACAGAAAATTGGCTAGTCGTTTGAGATGGATCTTCGATTATCTGGGCCAGGTCTGCGGAGCCCCTCAATCCTCATCCTCCACCACGAACGACAGCGCGATCAGGTCGTCGAGGTCGATGCCGCCATGGCCATTGTCCAGCACGTCCGCGACCTTCTGGAAGGCCAGCATGTCATCCATGCTGAGCTTGGCCGCCCTCAGCCTGTCCTGCAAACCCGCCACCCTGGTTTCCAACGTCGTGGTGATCATGCTTGCCTCCTTCATTGTCCAACGCCCCGTTCCGGATGCCCAGCATCAGGCATGAGACCGGCCCGATGAAAAGGCCGATCGCCATGCCCACGGCCGCGGCAATGCTCATCCGCTCCGCTTTCGCGGCAATCTTTGCGGGTCCGTCGTCGGCTGGGATGAGACTGAGAAGGGAAAGGTTGCGATGGTCCAGCGCGCTGTTGTCGTTTGCCGGCAACCGCTCCCGGAAAAGGAACTGCTGCTCGCCAAAGGGCTCGCAGGCACTCAGCCGCATGGGTCACGCCCCCGGCGCCTTGCCGTGTTGTTTGAAAAGCGCCAGCTTGGCCGAGTAGCCAAGCCTGAGCTTGGTCTTGCAGGCCTCACAGCGGAAGGTGCTCACTGCCTTGAACCACGAACCGTTTCTGATGATCGGCTGGTGGCAGTTTGGGCATTCATAGCGAAGACTCGCGTCCCGCAGCTCATCGGAAATCGACATTGTTCACCTCGGCCCCGGTTCTTGTTCTTCGATCGGACGCCCGCCACCTGTGGGCAAGTGGCGGGCGATCCAGCCACTGACGATGAAGGGACTGATTGCTCGTCAGCGAAGCCCTAATGAGATGGCCGGGCTTATGTTTCAGGCGATAGACCAATGCGCCGGCGTATGCGACCTCAGTCCCCATCAGCGGAACCTAATATTCCCCGCGCGCTTATGGCCACATGAGCAGGCGCGGTCTCGACTTCTTCGACAAATGGATGGCGGAGCATCTGCCGAATGTGCTGACGGACGATCCGGTGGCGGTGGGCGATCTTGCCGACGAGATGATGAAGGCGGCCGCGCGCGAAGGCATCGCGGCCAGCGAGATCGACGAGGAAGTCGACAGCGTCTTCGAGGTGATCTTCGAGGCGCTGCAACATCGCGAAGGCAGTTTGGGGGAGGGCGACCAGGCTGTCTTCGAATTGCTCTCAGGGCGCCTGGCGAGGGAAACCGGCATCACGCAGGAACAGGCCAGCGAGCTGATCGAGACGATCGGGACCGACTGGGAAGCGCTCCTTCGGGAGGCGCATTTTCTGAAAGAGCAGGGCGGATGAGCGAACGTGGCGCGGAGTTCTTTGGCCGCTGGATCACCGATAATGTAATGCGCGGCAAGGTGGGTGCGGACATCGTCTCGGTGGCCGAGCTGACGAGCAAGTTGTTCGCCGATGCAAAGGCAGCCGGCATCTCCGAGGAGGAGATCGAGGAGGAGACCGGAAGCGCATACGAAGCGATCCTGGCGGCGATCGTCGGCTCCGGGAAAACCGACGGAGCCTGAGCATCGCACGGCCGTCCGTGTCGCTTCCGGACGGAAAACCGCTCACACTTTTCCTGGAATTGCGCCAGGCGCAGCCGGCGAAGATCGGCGCTGGCCGTCAGGAACATTAGCGCGCCCTGGAGGTTCTCCCGGAGAAGTCCCTCGCATCCTGGGTTGGAGCCATGGCCGAGCTGGCATTTGCTTTCGTGTATTATTCCGGGCTGACCGGGCATGACGTGGTGGGCGCCGTGGTGTCCTTGATGGCGGGCCTGCTGCTCTACAACGTCATGCGTGAAGACCGGCCAACCCGGTAAACCATCCGTCCGGGAGCGGCCCTGCCCGAAAGCGGGGGGAGCACACGAGCCGCCGCTGGCTGGTGACGTTTGTAGGGGCTCCCCGAGGGGGCGCGGATCGGCGAACCCAGCGATGGCGGAGGCCGCTCGCTCGCTACCCCCCAGCCAACCGCGGCAGCAGGAAAATCTCCGCCCCCTCGGGCAGTTCCTTGCTCCACGTATCGCGATAAATCGTCCCGTCGATCGCCACCGCGATGCCGCGGTCGATCCACGGCTCTATCCCGGGATACTGTTCCGCCAGCTTGCGGAACAGCTCCCTGATGTCTTTGGCCTCGATCTCGTGCCTGGCCTTGCCCCCGGCGACGGCGCTGAGCGAGCCCCAGAGGGTGACCTCAACCATTAGGGATAACTCCCACAGCGCAGCGTGGTGAGACGAAAGCTGCTGCGCACCTTTCGTCCTTAGCCTTCCCGTTCCGCGTCCAGCGCGGCGAGAATGCGCGGCGGCGACATCGGGATGTGGGTCATGCGCACGCCCACCGCGTTCGACACCGCGTTGGCGATCGCCGCCAGCGGCGGCACAATCGAGGTCTCGCCAACGCCGCGCACGCCATAGGGGTGGTTGGGATTGGGGATTTCCAGGATCTGCGTGTCGATCATCGGCAGGTCGGAGCAGACCGGGATGCGGTAGTCGAGGAAGCCCGCATTCTGCAGCCGCCCGTCCTTGCCGTAGATATACTCCTCGTTGAGCGCCCAGCCGATGCCTTGCGCCGCACCGCCCTGGTACTGGCCCTCCACATAGGTCGGGTGCACCGCCTTGCCGGCATCCTGCACCACCGTGTAGCGGATCACGCGGGTCGAGCCGGTCTCGGGGTCGACCTCGACGTCGCAGATATGCGTGGCGAAGGAAACGCCGGCGCCGTCGGCCACAAGCTCGCTATGGCCGGCGATCGGCCCGCCGGTGGTGCCGGACTTCGCCGCGATGTCCTTCAGCGACAGCGGCGAGAGGTTGCCGTATTTCTCGCCCTTGGCGATGGCATGGCCCTTTTCCCAATGGACGTCGTCCACGGGCACGTCCCACATCTGCGCGGCGCGCTCGCGGAGGATCTTGATAGCATTGCGGGCGGCCGAGATCGTCGCCATCGAGGAGGAGAAGGTGCCGCGGCTGCCGTCGGTCATGTCGTTGTAGCCGAGCGACGAGGTGTCTGCGACGATCGCCTTCACGTGGCTGTAGTCGATGCCGAGCTCTTCCGCCGCCACCAGCGACAGCGAGGCGCGGGAGCCGCCGACATCCACCGTGCCCACGGCCAGCGACACCGAGCCATCCATTCCGATGTTCAGGTCCGTGCAGGTCTGGCCGCCGAAATTGAACCAGAAGCCGCAGGCCATGCCGCGCCCTTGGTTTTCCTTGAGCGGCGCCTTCATGTGCGGATGGTGCTTCACCGCCTCCAGCGTCGGCCCGATGCCGATCGGCCCATAGACCGGGCCGTAGGAGGCGCGGGTGCCTTCCTGCGCGGCGTTCTTGATGCGGAAGTCCACCGCATCCATGCCGAGCTCCTTGGCGAGCTCGTCGACAGCGCTTTCCACCGCGAAGGCCGCCATCGGCGCCGACGGCGCGCGATAGGCCGCCGTCTTCGGCCGGTTGACCAGCACCTCGTAGCCGACCGTCTTGACGTTCTCCAGCTTGTAGCAGGCAAAGGCCGTCATCGCGCCGATCTCGGCCCAAGAGCCGGCATAGGGACCGGAGCTGTAGCGCAGCGTCGCTTCCGCGGCGGTGATGGTGCCGTCCTTCTTCGCGCCGATCTTGACGTCGATCGAGGTGGCGCTGGTCGGGCCCGAGGCGCGGAACACCTCGTCGCGGGTCATCACCAGCTTCACCGGACGGCCGGCCTTGCGGGACAGCGCCAGCGCCACCGGCTCGGCCCAGACATGGGTCTTGCCGCCGAAGCCGCCGCCGATCTCCGACGAGGTGACGCGCAGCTTCGAGGCTTCGAGCCCGAGCAGCTGGGCGCAATGCTGGCGGTAGACGAAATGGCCTTGCGTGCAGACCCACAGGTCCGCCGTGCCGTCGGCGTTGACGCTCGCCACGCAGGCATGCGGCTCGATATAGCCCTGATGCGTCTGCTCGGTCTTGAAGGAGCGCTCGACGACGAAATCGGCCTCGGCAAAACCTTTGTGGACGTCGCCATGGCCGAACTGCGTGCGCTTGGTGACGTTGGAAGGCTTGGCCGGCTTTTCCTCGAGGCCCTCGGTGAAGACCTGGTCGTTGATCAGCGGCGCGTGGTGGTGCGCGGCCTCGTCGACATCGGTGACATGCGGCAGCACCTCATACTCGACCTCGATCAGCTTCAGCGCCTGGCGGGCGATGCGGGCGTCGATCGCCGCCACCGCGGCCACCGCATGGCCGTCATAGAGCGCCTTCTTGCGCGCCATCGAGTTGTCGAGGATGTCGTACATGGCGGCGTCGCCATCGGTGAGGTCCGGCAGGTCCTTCGCCGTGATCACCGCCTTCACGCCGGCGAGCTTTTCCGCCTTGGACGTGTCGATGCTCTTGATCACCGCATGCGCATGCGGGCTGCGCAGGATCCGGCCCACCAGCTGGCCGGCCATGTTGAAGTCGGCGCCGTAGCGGGCGCGGCCCGTCACCTTGTCGATGCCGTCGGGGCGGATCGGGCGCGTGCCGACGGAAGCGAACTGGCGTCCTGAAAAGCGCGGATCGAAATTCATGGATCAGGCTCCCTTCATCACGTTCGCTGCGTCCTGGACGGCGCGCACGATCTTGTCATAGCCGGTGCAGCGGCAAAGGTTGCCGGCGAGGCCGAAGCGGATTTCCTCCTCGGTGGGCGAGGGGTTCTTCTCCAACAGGTCCTTGGCAGCGATCAGGAAGCCGGGCGTGCAGACGCCGCATTGCAGCGCCGCATGCTCCAGGAACTTCTGCTGCAGCGGGTGCAGCTGGTCGCCATGCGCCATGCCTTCGATGGTCTCGACCTTGCGGCCTTCCGCTTCCGCGCCCAGCACCAGGCAGGAGCAGACGAGCCTGCCGTCGACGATGACGCTGCAGGCGCCGCAGTCGCCGGTGCCGCAGCCTTCCTTGGCGCCGGTCAGGCCGAGGCGATCGCGCAGCACTTCCAGCAGCGTCTCGTCGGGCTGGCAGAGATATTCGACGGCATCGCCGTTGATCGTGGTTGATACAGCTACACCGGCCATTATTTGCCTCCCGCACGCTTGTAGGCGATTGCCGCGACGCGCCTTGCCAGCACGCCCGCCACTTTCCGTCTGAATTCGATGGTGCCGCGCTTGTCGTCGATCGGCCGGCAGGCGCCGGAACAGATCTTCGCCAGCCGCTCCAGCGTCGCCTCGTCGAGCTTCGAGCCGACCAGCACCTGGCCCGCTTCCTCGACCAGAAGCACCGTGGGCGCCGCGGCGCCCAGCGCCACGCGCGCGGTCTTGATCGCGCCATGCTCGTCCAGCGTCAGGTTCACGCCGGCGCTCACCACCGCGATGTCCATCTCGGTGCGCGGAATGAAGCGCAGATAGGCATCGCCCGCCTGCTCAGGACGCTTGTCGAGCAGGATCGCCTCGATGATCTCGCCCTTGGCGAGCGACGTGCGGCCCGGTCCCGTCGGCACGGTCTCGACGGCAATGGTGCGCTTGCCCGAAGGCCCGGCGACGACGGCCTTGGCCCCGGCGGCCACCAGCGCCGGCACGCTGTCGGCGGCGGGCGATGCGTTGCACAGATTGCCGGTGATGGTGCAGCGGCCCTGCACCTGCTTGGAGCCGATCAGGTTCGCGGCCTCGACCACGCCCGGCCATGCCTTGCGCACAGCCTTGTTCTCGCCCAGCACCGCGCAGGGCACGGCGGCGCCGATGCGGAAGCCGTCAGCCGTTTCCGTGATGTCGGCCAGGCCGCCTATGCGCTTGATGTCGACGATCAGCTCGGGCTCGATGAAGCCGCCCTTCATCCTCACCAGCAAGTCGCTGCCTCCGGCCAGGATGGCGGCCGGTCCTACCGCCTTGGCGAGCTCGCCAACGGCATCTTCGATTGAAAGCGGACGTATGTAACGCATCGTCTCCCCTTGGAGGTCATAACCAGATCGCCCGTTATAAAGCGTCTGGTTATAATGGCCATCCCGTTCATGCATGTGCGGGTTGGGCCAGAGCCATGCTCCAGATGCGCCCAGAGGCAGGACCAGGGCCAGTTCCTTCTCCCCGTCTCTATACGGGGAGAAGG
>NZ_RZRY01000008.1:0-36056 GCF_003998035.1 Mesorhizobium sp. M2A.F.Ca.ET.039.01.1.1
TTGTTGGTGAACTCATCCATGATGGCCGCGCGCCAGCCGTTGCCGGCATAGTTGCTGGCGTAGCCTATTTTCCAAGGCGGCCCCTTCTTGGGCTTGAAGTTCACCAACGGACTCGGCCCGATCGGCAGCTGAGGGTCGACGCGTTCGTACGCCGCCTTCTGACCTTCCGGCACCGGGCCACGTTCAGCGGCGGTTGCCGGGAGCGCAAAGGCGATGCCGATCGATGCGACAAGCGCGAGCTGTAGTAATGTCTTCATTTCCGTCTCCCATTGTGAAGTATGATGTTTTGTTCACGCGCTGCCGAGCGGTGGCCTGAAGCTCATGCGAAGCACCGCCAACCATCCAGGAGCTGTGCTTCAGACTGGAGCAAATTCCGCCGGATGCGCTCCATTGATCCCGTACGTCTGCCTGTGACGGGTCATTCTTCGTTCCCCAATGCCCTCGCAAAAAGCTCCGGGAGGCGTTTCGTTACTTTCCGTTCGACAGGGTCGCCGAGACTTGGTCGAGCGCAATTTTCAGTTCATCGACGATGATATCGATTTCAGACTCGGTGATGATCAGCGGCGGCGAGAGCGTGATGCGGTCGCCAATGACTCTGACCAGCAGACCGCGCTCGCGCGCCGCGCGCATAACGAGGCCGCCGACGCATCCCGCAGGCTCGTAGAACGTCCTCGACGCCTTGTCCTTGACCAGATCGATGCCGGCGACGAGACCGATGCCGCTGATGTCGCCGACCAGAGGATGCCGACGTAGCTCCTCGAGTCGCTCGAGCATATAGGCGCCAGCAGACTTCACCCGGCTCAGGACGTCGATCTCTCGATAGATTTCCAGCACCTCAAGCGCGACCGCGGTCGAGACCGGGTGTCCCGAGTAAGTTGAGCCGTGAGCGAAGTTGCCATGCTGGCGGCTTTGCTCCAGCATCGACTCATAGACACGTGGCCCGACCAGCACCGCTGCGATCGGAAGCATGCCGGCCGACAAGCCTTTGGCGCACGCGATGAGGTCCGGCTTAAGGCCGTAGGCCTCGCTGCCCCACATGTAGCCTGTGCGTCCAAAGCCGCATATCACTTCATCGGCGATGAAGAGGATCTCATACTTCGCCAGCACAGCCTGGATTTTCTCGAAGTATCCACGCGAGGGCGGAATTGCGCCGCCGGCGCCGATGAGTGGCTCAGCAATGAAGGCCGCGATGGTCTCGGGTCCTTCGGCAAGGATCAACTGCTCGAGCGCTTGGGCCAGCCGTGCGGAATACGCCTCTTCGGTCTCCCCCGCCTCATGGAACTTGTAATAGTGATTGGTCAACGTATGGATGAACCGCTCCAGCGGCAAACTGAAGGGGAGCTGCATGTCTGGCTTGCCGGAGGCGCTGATCGCGGCAATCGTGGTGCCGTGATAGCCAAGGTCTCGGCCAATGATCTTGCGCCGCTCGGGACGTCCCCGCGCATTCCAATGATACCAAGCAAGCTTGATGGCGGTGTCATTGGCTTCCGACCCGCTGTTCTGAAAGAGAACGCGCGACATTGGCACCGGCGCTATTTTCAGGAGCTTTTCGGCGAGCTCGATGCTCTTCTCGTGAGCGTAATGCCAGTAGTTGTGATAATAGCCCAGTGTGCGGAGCTGCTCGTAAGCTGCCTTTGCCAGGCGCTCGCTGGAAAAGCCAAGCGTTGCGCACCAGAGGCCGGCCGCACATTCAAGATAGCGACGTCCGTTATTGTCAAAGACAAACACGCCCTCCCCACGCGTGATAACTTCTGGTCCCCTCTCCAGGTGAGCCGCCAGGTTAGTTTGCGGATGAATCAGCGAGAGCATGTCCCGCGACTCTATGGAATTCGGCGCGGCCTGCAGCATTGCCTTTCCCTTCTTTACCTTGTCATAGGGCCAGTGCGTAACCAGCCGGATCAAACGCCAGTTTTGCTGCCAAGCGGCTGAGTTCTGAAAAGTCGGATCGCGGCGCAGGCGAGTAAGACTTTGAGCACTTCCGCGAGAATGAACGGATAGAGCCCGCCGGCCAGCGCCTTGACGGGTCCGAACAAAACGCCAAGCCACGCCACGCCCGGCAGAAAGATCGCCAATTCCCCGATCAGCATCATGATCACGCTGTCGGCAGCCCGCTGTGAAAATCCATGGTCGGACAGCCATCCCACCAGGCAAGCGGCGATGAGGAAACCGGCGAGATAGCCCCCGGTCGGGCCTGCCATGTAAAGGAGGCCTCCTCCGTTCGCGAAGGCCGGAAAGCCGGTCGCGCCAAGCAATAGATAAGCCGCAAGCGTGCTGGAGGCGAGCCGCATACCATACGAGGCGCTGATCAGCAGAATCGCCAGGGTCTGCAACGTCATAGGAACGGGCCAGAAAGGCACCTGAACCTTGGCGGAAACAGTAACCAACGCCACGCCACCAACCAACAGGCCCACCGACCGATGCATGTCTGCATAGCGGCTTCCCGACATAGTATCTGACCTGGAAACGCTCATCGACGCAGCTCCATCCCCTTGCGTTGGTCAGATGCTGCTGAAATTGGTGAGCAATGTAAAATTCAAAATAGTGAGGAAGCACTATCTGATTTTTTTATAATGAACCTCTGGACGCACTGTTCTCAGCCCCGAGCCGTCAATCGATCACTGCGGCAGCTGTGGGCTGCTGACGATTCGCTGGATGAAGGTTGTGAACGTCTTTGCCGCCGGGCTGAGTTTGCGTTGTGTCGCCGTGACGATGGATACATCGAGCGTAGGCACATTGTTCTGCAGGTCACGTGTTTCCACCCGCTGGCCATCCAATGACCAACGGCGATAGATGATGTCAGACAGGATTGACACACCGAGACCGGAGGCAACCATCGTCCGGATCGCCTCGACTGAATCAGTCCTGTAGACGACCTTTGGCTTCACAGGTTCCTTTTCCCAATAGCGAAGGGCATTGTCCCAGGCGTCGTCCACGGTCAGAGCGATGTAGGGCTCCTGCGCTACCTCTGCGAGGGTTACGGACTCTTTGGCAAGCAATGCATGGTTTGCGGAGAGCCAGAGCCTGCGGGACGATCTGTGCAGCAACTTATAGTTCAGCCCGCCATCCTGCTGCGCATCCTGGGTCATCGTGAGCGCAAGGTCAAAGCGGCCATCCATTACCGCCTTTTCAGCAGCCTGTCTTGAAAGTTCCTCAAGAACCAGCCTGACGTCCGGGTAGACATAGTGGAAGCGCGCCAGCAGGGGAGCCAGGAAATAACCTGTAACGATTGTGGTGGTACCGAGCCTCACCTCACCCGCTACTTCCCGCTCACCATCCCGTTGAAGGTGCAGCGCCTGCTCGACCGTTGCAATGATGTCCCGTCCCCGTCGCAAAAACTGCTCGCCGTCACGCGTGAGCGTCACGCCAAGGGAAGTGCGGTTGAGAAGCGTTATCCCGATGAGATCCTCCAGCTGGCGGATCGCGGTCGTCACCGCCGACTGTGAGACGTTCAACTGGATAGCCGCCCGACTGACCTGACCGGTCTCCGCGGCGGCAATGAAATATCGGACCTGCTTCAGTGAAAAGGTCATGACAGCACCGTAGGATTATAAAAAAAACAGATGGAACATCATCATTATTAAATATTATCGCATGCCTTCCGCATTGGCTAAGGATTTCTGGAGCCGCCACAGCGTGGCCAGGAAACACCGGGCGGTTCGGCAACTCCACGGGGCGCGCAAGGGCCCGGATGCGCCGGACCGAACGTGCCAATTGCCTAACAGCGGAACGGAGAGCCGTGGATGAGCGGTGGAAAATTCGATATCAATTGCGACCTTGGAGAGGGCTTCGGAAATTGGCGGCTGGCCGATGACAACGGCATAATGCCCCTCATCAGCACCGCCAATCTGGCTTGCGGTTTCCACGCCGGCGATCCGGTCATCATGCGTAATACCGTCAATCTGGCGCGCGAGTTCAACGTCGCCGTCGGTGCGCATCCAGGGCTTCCCGATTTGCTGGGTTTCGGGCGGCGCCCGATGGCCATCAGTCCGAATGACCTCCATGCCTATCTCGTCTACCAAATCGGGGCGCTGCAGGGGTTCCTTACCGAGGCCGGAGTAGCGATGAGCCACGTAAAACCCCATGGCGCCATGTTCTACGTTCTGCGCGACCGGGCGCTCGCTGAAGCGGCCGTGGATGCCATCGCCGCCGTTGCACCCGGGCTTCCCATCATCCTGGCCGGCCCGACCGGCAAGGAAGTCTTCTCCAGCACCGCGGTCGCGCGCGGCGTTCCGGTTTGGCCGGAGGCCTATCCCGACCTCGAATATGAGGACGACGGCTCTGTCATTGTCGAGCGGCACAAGAAGCCGGTCGATGCCAACCTAGTCTACCGGCGCGTCGCCGAGATCATCACCCACAAGACACTCACGATACGCTCGGGCAAGGTTCTGCCGATGGACGTCGACAGCGTATGCGTTCACAGTGACGGGCCCAACGTGCTGGCGGTCATCAACGCCGCCCGCAAGGCGATAACGGATTGCGGACGAAGCCTCGGCAGCCTGGCAAGGATCTGAGTGGAGAAACCGAATGACTTTGACGACGGTGCCAGCGCCGATCCCGGGTGTCTTCTACCGGAGCGAGTCGCCGGACAAGCCGCCCTTCAAATCTGAAGGCGATGCCGTCACCAAAGGCGATGTGGTGGGGCTGATCGAGGTCATGAAGACATTCACGCAGATCGAAGCTGAAGAGCCGGGGCGCTTTGTCCGTTACCTCGTCGATGATGAGGAAGCGGTCGTGCCCGGCCAGCCGCTCTATGAACTGGAGACGTAGCCGGCCATGGGAATCTCGAAAATACTCGTTGCCAACCGCGGCGAAATAGCGGTTCGTATCATCCGTGCGGCGCGTGAGATGGGGATCGCGACCGCTCAGGTGGTCAGCAAGGCCGACCATGAGATGCTTGCGGCGCGGTTAGCCGACGAAAAGATCGAGGTCGGGCCTGCCCAAGCCTCCAAATCCTACCTCAAGATCGATGCGATCATCGAAGCGGCGCGCGCCGTCGGCGCCGACGCCATCCATCCCGGCTACGGGTTTCTGTCGGAGAATGCCGACTTCGTCGACGCGGTCGAGACGGCGGGGCTGACGTTCATAGGGCCGCGGGCCGATACGATCCGCGCCATGGGCGACAAGGCTGCCGCTCGGGCTTCGGCCGCAGCGGCTGGCATCCGGACCGTCCCAGGAAGCGAGGGGCGCGTTGACGCTGCGGACGCCGCCAATCTAGCAGCCAAGCTTGGCCTGCCCCTGATGATCAAGGCGGCCGCCGGAGGTGGCGGTCGGGGCATACGGGTCGCCAACACGGTCGAGGAGCTCGAACGTATGATGCCTCTGGCCAGCGCCGAAGCGCTTGCGGCCTTTGGCGATGGTGGCCTTTATGTCGAGCGCTTCATCGAACGCGCCCGTCATATCGAGGTCCAGGTTCTGGGAGACGGGAAGGACGCTGTCCATGTCTTTGAGCGCGAGTGCTCCTTGCAGCGTCGACGCCAAAAGGTGTGGGAGGAAGCCCCTGCCGCTTGCCTGTCAGAATCAGTGCGCGCCGAACTCTGCGCTTCGGCTGCGCGTCTTGCCAAGCACGTGAACTACCGCGGCGCCGGCACCTTGGAATTTCTCTATGACGAGCTGACCGGCGAGTATTTCTTCATCGAGATGAACACACGCATCCAGGTGGAGCATCCCGTCACCGAGATGGTAACAGGCATCGATCTCGTGAAGGAGATGATCCGGATCGCTGCCGGCGAGCCACTGTCCGTCCAGCAAGATGACATCGTGCTGTCCGGGCACGCCATTGAATGCCGCATCAACGCCGAGGATCCACACGCAGACTTCAGGCCAACACCCGGCAGGATCGAGGAGCTCCGGTTGCCCGAAATGTCGCATGTGCGTTTCGATACCGGGCTCTATCCCGGCTACACAGTGCCGCCTTATTACGACTCTTTGCTCGGGAAACTTATCGTCTGGGGGGAGACCCGCGCAAAAGCGCTTGAGAAACTGCGCCAGGCACTCGCTGTGCTCGAGGTTGGCGGCATCGCGACCACAGCACCGCTGCATCGCCGGCTGGCGCTCGACCCGGACGTCAGCGCGCTGCGCGTTCATACCGGCTGGCTTGAGCGATGGCTGGAAGACCGGCCATTAGAACCGGCTAAGCTGGCATCCTAGGACGATCTCGATGACGCGCTATTCATTTGGCGGGGACGAGCATCTGGTCGTCGAGGTGGACGAAGCGATGTCGCTGCGCGCCTTCTTTGCGGCCCTGTCGATCTGCAATGCGATCCGCGACAGTCAAATCCGAGGTGTCACGGAAATCTGCCCTTCCAATGCCTCGTTTCAACTTCGCTTTGATCCGGATCTCATCGCGGCTGAAGACCTTCTGGCTGAGGTCAAGCAAATCGAGGCATCGCTGTCAAATCGGGAACAGGCGTTAGGGACACGCGTTCTCGAAATTCCCGTATTTTACGATGACCCCTGGACACGCGAGGTCATGGCGAGATTCGGCGACCGTCGCCAGAACCCTCAACTGACCGATCTCGAATATGCAGCACGAACAAACGGCCTGCCCGGGCCGCTCGACTACGTCGCCAGACATTCAGGTTCGCCCTGGATGGTCACGATGGTTGGCTTCGGTGCCGGCAGCCCGTTCATGTTCCAGATGGTGGAACAAGACCAGCAACTCCAAGTCCCGAAATATGTGCGCCCGCGCACGGACACGCCGAAACAATGCGTGTCCCAAGGCGGCTGCTTTACCGGGATTTATCCGGTGCGTGGTGCCGGCGGCTACCAGATGCTCGGCGTCACACCGCTGCCAATCTACGATCCGACGCAGACGACGAGCTATCTGCGGGAGTTCATGATCCTGTTTCGCCCCGGCGACATCGTGCGGATGCTCCCGATTGGCCGCAACGAGTATGACGAGCTCGCAGAGCAAGTGAAGAGCGGAGATTTTCAGCTGCGCCAGACGCCAGCCTCATTCTCGCTCGACGACTTCGAGCGAGACATTAAGGCGTTTAACCAGCAAATGCTGGAGGCAATCGATGGACATTGAGGTCGTCAAGCCTGGCCTTCTCACCACCATCCAGGACCTCGGCCGTCCCGGCTATTATCATCTCGGCATCCCGACCTCTGGCGCCATGGACCGCCACGCCTTACGGGCGGCCAATCTTCTGGTCGGCAATGATGAAGGCGACGCAGCGTTGGAGGCTGTCTTCACGGGGCCGGAGCTGACCTTCACCGACCACCGGATCATCGCGGTTACGGGGGCCGAATTGCCTCCAAAAGTCGACGGAGAATCCCGGCCCACATGGGCGGCATTTGAGGTCGAACCGGGTCAGACCTTGTCTTTCGGGTTTCTCAAGCGAGGTGCTAGGGCCTACATTGCCATTTCGGGTGGACTTGAAGTGCCGCCGCTGCTCGGCAGCCGATCGACCTATGTGCATGGACAGTTCGGCGGCATGGACGGGCGGCCTCTCAAAGGTGGCGACCGCTTGCCCGTCGGGGCGCGCAAGCGACAGCCGGGGAGCCGGTCGCCAGTGTCAGATGAACTGCGGCGGACCATGCCTGCGGATATGGTGCTCCGCGTGCTTCCCGGACTCTATAACCATCGCCTCACGCCCGCTGCCGAACAGCATTTCTATGATGACACATGGGCGGTGGCGCCTGACGCTGATCGCGTCGGCTACCGGTTTCGGGGCGGATCGCCTTTGGAGTTCAAGGCGCGAGAACAGCCATTCGGTGCTGGCGCCGATCCGTCCAACATTGTCGATGCCTGCTATCCCTACGGGTCAATCCAGGTTCCAGCCGGCACCGAACCGATCGTGTTGCATCGTGATGCCGTGTCAGGCGGCGGCTATTTCACGCTCGGCACCGTCATCGCGGCTGACATGGACCTGATTGGCCAGCTGCAACCCCATCAGAAAATACGCTTTGCACCGGTCGACATGCCCACCGCCCTCGCGGCTCGGCGGCAGGAGGCAGACCGCCTCGATCGGCTGCGACAAGGATATGGCTAAGGCCTATCGCCTGATCTGACCTGAATATCAACGCTTGATGTGGCGTCCGTTCGGACGCCCGAAGGAGGACCTATGGGCGTCGAACCTACGATTGAGAGCTACGGCATGCGCATCGGGGGCGCGGATGTGCTGCATGACAAATACCTTGACACCGTCAATCCCTACACGGGCCAGACGTGGGCCCGTGTGCCGGATGGCGACGCATCACATGTCGACGCCGCCGTGAAGGCGGCCCGCGACGCCTTCGAGACCGAACCCTGGAGCATGATGACCGCGACCCAGCGCGGTCATCTCCTGCGCAAGCTTGGCGACATCGTAGCCCGGGATGCGGAGGCGTTCGCGCGTATGGAAACCGCTGACAATGGCAAGCTCTATCGCGAGATGCTTGGGCAATGGCGTTACCTGCCGGAATATTTCTATTATTTCGCGGGCATGGCGGACAAGCTTGCCGGAAGCGTGCTCGCCTCGGATCGCCAGAACTTCCACCTCTACACACGTCAGGAGCCGGTAGGCGTTGTCGGCGCCATCACAGCGTGGAACTCGCCCGGAATGCTGCTCATCATGAAACTCGCAGCCGGGCTCGCAGCTGGCTGCACCTTTGTCGTCAAGCCATCGGAATACACGCCGATCTCGACTATTGAACTTGCCAAGCGTGCCGACGAAGCAGGCTTCCCGCCGGGCGTGTTCAACGTCGTCACCGGTGGTGGAGTGGTAGGCGCAGCACTGGTCAATCACCCGGGCATAGACAAGATCGCATTCACCGGCGGCACAGAGACCGGCAAGCGCATCGCCGCCAGCGCCGCAGCCAATCTGACGCGGGTCTCTCTTGAGCTCGGCGGCAAATCTCCGAATATTGTCTTTGAGGATGCGGATCTCGATGTCGCGGTAAATGGTGCGATTGCCGGCATATTCGGCGCCAGTGGCCAATCGTGCTCCGCCGGCTCTCGCCTGCTGCTCCAAGACAGCATCCATGACCGCTTTCTAGAGAAGCTGATCCAACAGACCCGGACAATTCGTCTGGGCGATCCTATGGACGCTGAAACCCAGATGGGGCCGATCGCGAATGAGCCGCAGTATCGGAAGGTTCTGTCTTCAATCGAGATGGCAAAGCATGAGGGCGCGCGTCTGGTCGAGGGCGGCGAGGCCGTCACCGATATCGGCTCATATTTCGTCAAGCCAACCATATTCACCGATGTCACCAACGATATGCGTATCGCGCAGGAGGAGGTTTTTGGACCGATCCTCAGCGTCATCCGCTTCAAGACGGAGGAGGAGGCGGTCGCGATCGCCAACGACACGCGTTTTGGTTTGGCAGCCGCGGTATGGACCAAGAATGTGCATCGCGCTCATCGCGTGTCGGCCAAGTTGCGCGCCGGCACAGTGTGGATAAACGCCTACCGCGTCGTCAGCTACATGGCCCCCTTTGGCGGGTTTGGCGAAAGCGGGCTGGGACGTGAAAACGGCCCCGACGCTATGCGGGAGTTCACGGAAACCAAGACGGTGTTTGTGGAGCTCAGCGGCCAGCCGAGAGATCCTTTCAAACTCGGGTGAGGTTCATCCGGGTCCTCAAATCTTCAACTTTGACGGCCTTTGGGAGGCTGGGAGCGGAGCGGTGAAATGAGTGACTACGTGTATCTGGCGCAGCTATCCGTGCCTGAAGAGTTTGACCGGCGGTTCAATGATTTCTACGACAATCGCTACCTGCCCCAGCTCCTGAAACTGCCCGGGGTCAGAGCGGTGAGCCGCTATCGCCTGGAGTGGACCGACGGCGAGAAGGCGCCAGAGTATCTGGCCATCTATGAAGTCGATTCGCCGGACGTCCCCAAATCGCCAGCCTGGCTCGAGGCCTCGGTCAGATCGGGTTGGGCGGAGACGATCCGCCCCCACCTCTCGGTCCGCCGCCACGCCATGTTCCGCCGACTACGCTAAGACCACCAACGACCTTGCAGGCAGGAGACGTTACCATGAAAGCAGTTTGGGTATCTGAATTTGCGCCGTTCGAGCAGGTCCGCGTCGCAGACGTTCCCGATCCCGTTGCAGGACCAGGCGAGGTCGTCATTGAGGTGCAAGCCGCCGAAGCGAATTTTCCCGACATTCTGGCCATTGAAGGGAGATACCAGATCAAGCCGCCCCTGCCATTCTCTCCCGGGAAATGCGCCGCTGGTGTCGTCTCTTCCATCGGGGTGGGCGTGGCATCGCTGAGCGTCGGCCAAAAGGTCGCGGCACAGACCGAATACGGCGCCTACGCTCAGAGATTGCGGGTCCGTGAGGAAAGCTGCTTCGTGTTGCCCGAAGGCATGCCCTTCGCCAAGGCCGCTTCTCTCGGCCTGGTCTACCAAACGGCCTGGTTTGCCTTGCAGGACCGGGCTTCATTCAAGCCAGGCGAGAGCGTGCTTGTTTTGGGAGGATCGGGCGGCATCGGCGTTGCCAGCATTCAGCTGGCCAAGGCGCTTGGGGCATCGATCGTCATCGCTGGGATTATCGGGCCAGGCAACGATGCGATTGCGCGACAAGCCGGGGCTGACGCGGTTATCGACCTCAGTGCATCCAACCTACAGGACGCATTGCGCGATCAGGTCAAGGAGCTGACGGACGGAAATGGCGTCGACATCGTCATTGATCCCGTGGGCGGAGACTCGAATGCCGCAGCCTTGCGGGCGCTGGCCTGGTGCGGGCGCATGGTCATTATTGGCTTCGCCAGCGGCATGATACCGACGGTCAAAGCCAACTATCTCCTCGTAAAGAACATCGCCGTCACCGGCTTGCAATGGTCCGATTATCGCGAGCGGACCCCGGAGCGGGTGAAAGAAGCGCAGGAACAGATTTTCTCGCTATTCATGGCAGGCAAGATTGATCCGATCATCAGTCGAGAGTTCGCACTGGAGGAATTCGCAGAAGGGCTAAGGCTGCTGCGCGACGGCAAGGCGCAGGGCAAGATCGTCCTCAAGATTGGATCAGAATGACGTGCAAGCGCAGGTCACCAAGGAATTTCACCCTGGTCTCGCTACATCCAGGCGTTACCCGTCAGCAGGTGCGAAGCACTTAACGATACGCCGGCGCCGACGGGAACCGCCAGAGGGAAAGCTGCATAAATGACTGAAGCCTTCATCTGCGACTACTTCCGCACGCCGATCGGCCGCTTCGCCGGCGCGCTGTCCTTGGTGCGCGCCGACGATCTCGCTGCCATTCCGCTGAAGGCTCTCATCGAACGCAACGCCGGCGTCGACTGGGCTGCGGTCGACGACGTCGTCTATGGCTGCGCCAACCAGGCCGGCGAGGACAACCGCAACGTGGCGCGCATGGCGCTGCTGCTTGCCGGCCTGCCCCAGGAGATCCCGGGCTCGACCGTCAACCGTCTGTGCGGCTCCGGCATGGACGCCGTCACCATCGCCGCGCGCGCCATCAAGGCGGGCGAAGCCGAACTGATGATTGCCGGCGGCGCGGAATCGATGAGCCGCGCGCCCTTCGTCATGCCCAAGGCAGACACGGCCTTCTCGCGCAATGCGGAGATCTACGACACCACGATCGGCTGGCGCTTCATTAACCCGCTGATAAAGAAACAGTACGGTGTCGATTCCATGCCCGAGACCGGCGAGAACGTCGCCGAGGATTTTTCCGTTTCGCGCGCCGCCCAGGACGCTTTCGCCGTGCGCAGCCAGGACAAGGCGGTAGCCGCACAGACCAATGGCCGGCTGGCGAAGGAGATCACGCCGGTGACCATCCCGCAGAGGAAAGGCGACGCGGTCGTCGTTTCGAAGGACGAACATCCCCGCGCCGGCACGACCGTCGAGGCGCTGGCCAAATTGCCGACGCCGTTCCGCCAGGGCGGCACGGTGACCGCCGGCAATGCTTCTGGCGTCAATGACGGCGCAGCCGCCCTCGTCATCGCTTCGGAAGCGGCGGCGAAGAAACACAATCTGACGCCGATCGCCCGCATTCTTGCCGGTGCCGTCGCAGGCGTCGCGCCGCGCATCATGGGCATCGGCCCGGCGCCGGCGACGAAGAAGCTGTGCGCCCGTCTCGGCCTGACACCGGACCGGTTCGATGTCGTCGAATTGAACGAAGCCTTCGCCTCGCAAGGCATCGCCGTGCTGCGCCAGCTCGGCATCGCCGAGGATGCCGCCCACGTCAATCCGAACGGCGGTGCGATCGCGCTTGGCCATCCGCTCGGCATGTCGGGCGTCCGCATCACCGGCACGGCGGCGCTGGAGCTTCGCGAGCGTGGCGGCCGCTACGCGCTTGCCACCATGTGCATCGGCGTCGGCCAGGGCATCGCCATCGCGCTGGAGCGGGTTTGATTCTGCCCTCGGGCGGGTGATGCCGCGCAGGACCATGTCCACAAAAGCATGACCCGCACTCAACACGAGGTGCGAGTGACCATCGTCTTCTCCAACGGTGCCTCGGACTTCCTTCGCAAGGCCGGAACAACCGCTCCCAGCGGAATGATCTCGTCCGCAGGGCGGCCGAAAAAAACAGTCGGCCCGCGGCCATAGATCGCCATCTAGGAGTGCGGCGAACTGGCAGCTAAAGTGTCGCGCAGGCGGTTGCGCAACCAGAGACCGCCGGCTGCAGAATAACCGCCGTCAATAGCGATTTCGGCTCCGGTGATGTAACTGGCCTCATCGCTAGCGAGGAAGAGCACAAGTTGGGCGCATTCCAACGGCGTGCCCTGGCGCTGCATCGGGACGCTTAGCCGGCCAGATTCAGCGTGCCCCGGTGATCCTTCGCGGTAGAAGCTCGTATCGACAATCTGGCCAGGATGAATGGAGTTGACGCGAATGTTCCATTCGACGAACTCCACCGACGCCGACTTGGTCAGACCGCGGAGGCCCCATTTGCTTGCCGTGTAGGCGGCGTCATAATGAGCGCCAAGCCCGGCCGTCGAGGACACGTTAATGATGGCGCCTCCGCCGGCGTCGCGCATGGCCGGCGCGCAATGCTTCATGCCCAGCATCGCGCCCGTCAGGTTCACATCGATCGTCCTGTTCCAATTGGCGAGCTCGGTGTTTGCAATCCCTTGCCGGCTGATGGTGCCGGCGTTGTTGACCAGGACATGCAGGGCGCCAAATGTCTGCCGTGCTCTCTCGACCGCCGAGACCCAATCAGCCTCGATAGTCACATCCTGCTTGCACCATATCGCCCCCGCTCCAGCCTTCTCGACCTTGGCCGCAATGCCAGCGACCCTGCTCGCATCGACGTCACTCAGAACAAGCGACGCTCCTTCCCGAGCAAACAATTCGGCTTCGGCAGTCCCCTGCCCGCCGCCGGCGCCGGTGATGAAAACAACTTTGCCATTCATCCGCGTCATCTGCTCCACCTCACAATCTTAGGAAAAATGCAGTCGTCATGCCGACAAGAGCTCGTCGGCCAGGCAGGCTCGCCTCAGGCCAAGCGACGGCCGGTATCGAGTGTCGCCTGTGCACTCAAGAACAGCCTCGAGGACCTGAAGCACCGTGTTCAGGCCAATGCGCTGCCCCCAGGCGATCGGGCCAATCGGATAGTTGACACCAAGGCGCATGGCCATGTCGATCGCATCGGGCGTCGCGACCTTGTGCATTGCTGCCTCATAGGCCTCGTTCACAAGCATCGCGACAACGCGCATCACAACAAGGCCAGGGTGATCACTCAGGCAGGAGACCGCTAGCCCGTCTTCCTGGATCGCATTAATCACGCGTTGCAGCAGCGCGGCTGGTAGATCCGGCGAGGCGGCGATACCGATCCTCTTGCTGCTAACGGCATCAAGGGCGAGGTCGTGCAGGATGACCGGCTCGCGAAGGGTTCGCGCGACCTCGGCTGCCATACGCCCATCCGTGCGCTGGAAGCGTACACCTTCGATGCGCTCCGCGAGCCGGCAGCCGGCCGCAGTTACCGCGGCAGAATCTGCATCGGAGCGATCGATACCAGACTGAATACTGTCGGAATAAGTATAAAAGCCGCGCCCGGTCTTGCGACCGAGCCAGCCGGCTTCGACCAGCTCCTTTTGTAGCAGGGAAGGCCGATAACGCGGATCCCCGTAGTAAGCCTCGAAAACAGCACAGGTGACGGCATAGTTGACGTCCTGCCCGATGAGATCCATCAAGGCGAAGGGTCCCATCCGGAAGCCGCCGCTCTCCACCATCAGAGCGTCAATCGTCGAGACGTCGGCCACACCCTCCTCGAGGATGCGCAGGGCCTCGCCATAGAAAGGCCGGGCGATGCGGTTGACGATGAAGCCCGGGGTCGACCGGCAAAGGACCGCCGCTTTACCCCATGCCTGGGCGGTATCGAATATGGTGGTGGCGACCTCGGGCAATGTTGCCGGCCCCTTGACGACCTCCACAAGTTTCATCACCGGTGCAGGATTGAAGAAATGCATTCCGGCAAAGCGTTGCGGGCTTGCGAGGCCGGCCGCAATGGCGGGGATCGACAGGGACGACGTATTGGTGGCGAGGATGGAACTGGCCTCCAGCTTGTCCTCAACCGCAGCAAACAGTGAGCGCTTTGCCGCAAGGTCCTCATTGATTGCTTCAACGCACAATCTGGCGCCGGCCAGCCCGTCTAAACTCTCAGCCGGCCTGATCCGACAAAGAATGCTTCGGCGCTCATCGTCGCCAAGTCGCCGCTTTGACACGAGACCAGCAAGGCTGTCTTCTATGCGCCTGAGGCCGCGTGCCGCAGCGCCTTGGATTGCATCGTAGATGACAACCGGATGTCCCGCTGTCGCCGCCACCTGAGCTATACCTGATCCCATTGCGCCCGCACCGACCACGGCGACAAGTGAATCTTGTGACAGAGCGCTCATTTTTCTGGTTGTCCTGTTGTTGTTTTTCCGCAGATAAGTCCGGTTTACAGAACCGCCTTATCGCCCGATCCGCTTGGTTCCGTCGTGAACCCACCGAGGATTGGGGCTGCCAGGGGCTGACCTGCATCGCCACGGAACCCGGCGTCGATCGGCACAGGCAGGGCCTTCAGCGTCTGGCCGGCTTCGTTCGTCACCAGATGGCTGAAAACCCCGCGGGCGACAAAGTGAGGATCGGCGAGCGCCTCCTCGAGGGTCGCGACAATCGAGCAACAACAGTCGCAACCGGCAAAACTGTCTCGCCAGTGCTGCGAGGGACGCGATGAAATGATGGTCGTGACCTGGCGGACAGTCGCGGATGGATCGATCGTGTCGTCGCGATAATGCTGCTGCAAACCGATCAGGTCACAAAAAAGATCCCAGAATTTCTGTTCGATCGGCGCCGCTGCGACGAATCGGCCATCCTGTGTGGGATAGAGGCGGTAGCGGGGGGTGCCGCCCGTTACGAGATCGGTGCCGTTGCCGGGCCATTTCCGCGTGACCAGGCCACTGCCCATCGCCCAGTACATGAAAGTGAACAGATTGTCGGTCATCGCAATATCGAGATGACGACCCTTGCCGATCGCGCGACGCTCCTCCAGAGCCAGGAGAATATTCATCACCGCTGGGTAGGCGCCACCCGCAATGTCGGCCACCAGCGCCGGCGGAATGACCGGCACCTGTGGTGTTCCCATCGAGAGCGACAGCAGGCCGGTGTCGCCAATATAGTTCAGATCATGCCCGGCCACGTCGCGCTTGGGGCCGCTTTGTCCGTAACCCGTTATCGAGCAATAGATAAGCTTCGGATTGATCTTCGAGACTGTCGTGTAATCAAGTCCCAACCGCTGCATGACACCGGGTCGGAATTGCTCCAGGACAATGTCGGCGCTCTCCAGCAACGGCGCCAACACGGCGCGGTCACTGTCCAGCTTCAGATCCAGAGCAAGACTTTTCTTGCCTCGGTTCAGCATAGCGAAATTGACACTGTCATGTCCCCATCGCGGCTCGTAGCCACGCATATCTTCGCCTGTCCCCGGGCGTTCAATCTTGACGACGTCGGCGCCGGCCTCAGCCAGCAACAGCGAAGCCAGCGGACCAGGCAGCAGCGTCGAGAAGTCAAGTACACGCAGTCCCTGCAGTGGTCTCAATCGCCTCCCTCCCTGCGCTGGGCAGCGACAACGGCACGGCGAGCTGGCGCGAAAGCCGGGGTGCCATAGCTTTCGAACAGGGCCTTGCAGACGTCATGATGATAGGCAAGACCGCCGCGCACCGTGCGTTCAATCGGTCCGTCGGGATAACCGAGGCCAAGGCGACAGGTCAGATCGATGTCCTTCTGGCTGGCAAGGCCTTCATCGAGCAGCCGCAGCGCCGCGTTGTATTTTGGCCGGACCAACCGATCGATGATGCGGCCTGCCTGATCGCTGCAAATCGTGACGGTGAACCCGGCCGATTCCAACAGGGCGCGCGCGCAAGCCACGGCTTGGGGGGAAGTCTTGGGCTGAGTGACGAGCTCGATCAGGGAGGAAGGCACGTCCGCCCCATTCCGATAGCGCGCGAAGCCGAGGATGTTGGAGCCCTCTTCTCCTGCCGCTTCGCCTGTATGGAAGCCGAGGCTTTCAAGGCCGAGCTCGACAAGGATAGCAGACTTCGAGCTATCGCTTTGCAGCCGGGTCCCCGACAGGTAGATCACCATCTCTGCATCCGGGTCGGCAACCGCGGCCACCAGGAAGGGATCGCCGTCGAGGAACGATGGGCTGTTGCCTTTCTTTACCAGTGTGTAGCGCATCTCAAGCTCCGAACATCTTGTCGCCGGCATAGCTGAAGAACCCCCTTCCCGACTTTCGCCCGAGCAGGCCCGCGGCAACCATCCGCCGCAGCAGTGGCGGCGCCGCTGCGCGTGCGTCGAGCGTGATGGGATAGAAGGCTTCCGACAGCCTTATCTGCGTGTCGAGGCCGATCAGGTCGAGCAACTCCAGCGGCCCCATCTTGTAACCGAGGCCCACCTTGATCGCCTTGTCGATGTCTGCCGGTGATGCAACGCCGGCTTCCACGGCCCGGATGGCGTCATTGTTGAATGGCACCAGGAGCGCGTTGAGGATGAAGCCCGGCTTGTCTTGAGTTTTGACCGGGATCTGACCGCACACCTCCGTCCAATCCCAGGCAGCAGCGAAGGTCTCGGTCGAAGTCAGCAGGCCCGGCGACATCTCGATGAGCTTCATCAACTGTGCCGGCAGGCAAAAATGCATGCCGACCACCCGTTCCGGATGCCTCGAACCAGCCGCAATCTCGGTGATGGACAAGGTCGAGGTGTTTGAGGCGAAAATTGTCTGCGGCCCGCATACTCTGTCGAGCGCTCCAAGCAGATGGCGCTTGGTGTCCAGGTCCTCGAACACCGCCTCTATGACCAGGTCGCATTCACCCAGATCATCAAGCGCGGTAGTCGACCGCATGTTGTCGAGAATGGCAGTCCGCTCCGCAGTCGTCATCTTGCCCCGTTCCACGGACTTGCCGAAGAAGGTGGCCGTGCTCTGCCTTGACCGCTCGAGCGCCTCAGCCGACGTGTCGAAAGAAATGGTGCGGAAGCCCGCCCGCGCCGCCACAATCGCGATGCCGGCCCCCATGGTGCCGCCCGCACCACACACCCCTACTGTCTTTATGTTGTTCATTTGGCGATGAGACTCCTGCCGATCAATTGACGATGCAGTTGATTGGTGCCTTCCCAGATCTGCGTGATCTTGGCGTCACGCATCAGGCGTTCCACGCGGTAGTCCTTGCAATAGCCGTAGCCGCCGTGCATCTGGACCGCTTCGGTGCTGAGACGCATGGCAAGGTCAGATGCTCGCATTTTCGCCATGGAGGCCTCCAGCCCAAAGTCGGTCTCTCCGTCGTCGACCAGCCGGCCGACATAGTCGAGCCACAGCTCCGCCATGGCGAGCTCCACCGATAGGTCGGCGAAGGTGAATTGGTTGCCCTGAAATTCAAGCAAGGCGTGGCCGAATTGACGTCGCTGGTTCGAGTGTGCGACGGCATCGGAGAACGCTGCGCGGGCAATGCCCAGCGCATGCGCCGCAATGCTGGGGCGCGACTTGTTGAGTGACGCAAGCAGGATGCGAAGTCCGTCCCCGGGGTTGCCTAAGAGATTTGCGCGTGGAACCCGGCATTCGTGAAACGAGATCGCAGCCGTCGACGAACCGCGGTGCCCCATCTTGTCTTCGAGCCGCACCACCTCGAAGCCTGGCGTTCCCTTCTCGAACACCAGAACCGATATCGCCGCGCGGGCATCGTCGATCTCAGTCCATTTGCCGAACAGCAGGACGAGGTCGGCGACATCGCCATTGGTGATGAAGAGCTTGCTGCCATCGACGACAATCTCGTCACCTTCGGGCCTAAAGCGCGTCTTCATGCCCGTAGCATCCGAACCGGCGCTGTTCTCGGTAATCGCCAGCGCACCGATACCGCCTTCCGCGATGCGTGGCAGCAGCCTCGCTTTCTGTTCTTCGCTGCCGAAGTCCACCAGAGGCTTCATGCCATGGAAGTTCGTTGCGTAGATAATGCCAGTCGACGCGCAAGCCTCCGCAATAGTTTTCACGACTTCGAGGTAGAGCCGGTATGACATCGGCGAGCCGCCATAGGCTTCCGGAATGAAGATCGCGTTCAGGCCAAGGGCGTTCAGCGCGGCGAGGTTCTCGGAGGGAAACTCGCCCATCCGGTCATGGTGTTCGGCCCTTGGGCCGATCAATTCCTGGCAAAGCCGCCGCACCTGGTCGAGAACCATGCGCTCGTCTGACGACCAGCCGCGCCGGCGGTCGAGTTGATCGAGGAACTTCATTACAGATTGATCCCTTGCACACCGTCCAGATAGATCGTCTCGCCACTCAAAAAGCCGATGTTTTCAGCGAACAGCGCGCCGACGAGCCTAGCTACTTCATCCGGCTTGCCGGTCCGTCCGACCGGTACTCGTTTGCCGATCCAAGTGCGGATCTTGTCCTTGGAAAGAAACTCGCGGTTAAGATCAGTCTCGATATATCCAGGGGCAATATTGATGACCCGGACCCCGTCCTTGGCCCATTCGGCAGCGAGGCAACGGGTGATCGCGCCGACCGCCGCTTTCGAGGCGCAGTAAGCGACGTTCTCTGCCACGGCGAGCTTGTCGTAAAAGGAGCCGATATTAACTATCAGCGACGTCTCGGCACGGACCAGATGGCGATAGACTTGCTGGCAGACGGCCAGCACCGACGTCGCATTGAGACGCATGGTGCTTTCAAAGCCTTCGACCGGTAAGTCCGCGCTCGGGCCTGATGCGTGCGCTCCGGCGCAGTTCACAACGCCAGAGATGTAGCCTCTGGCCGCCACCGCATCCACTGCGGCTGCAATCGAATGCGGATCGGAGACGTCGCAAGCAAGCCCATAGCCCGCAGGCACTTCGCCGGATCGTGAAAGACCGGCCACAATGAAGCCGCGCCGATCGAGGTCTGAAACGATGGCAGCGCCAATTCCCTTACTCGCGCCGGTGACGATGATCTGCTGCTCAGGCATCTCGAAACTCCGGCTTGCGCTTCTGCAGAAAGGCGGCCATGCCTTCCTCAGAATCATGTGTCTGATAGGCCAGGGTTGACAGATCGGCTTCGATCCTGAGCCCCTCCTGGATCGGATTGTTGAGCGCCCTAGCGACCGCGGATCGCGCCAACCGCAGCGCCACCAGGCCATGGCGCATGAATGCCCCTGCGAATTCGATAGCTGCTGCCACCGGATCCCCATCAGTCACGCTGTTGACGAGGCCGATCCGTAAGGCTTCCTCGGCATCGATCATGTGCCCTGTCAAAATGAGTTCCATTGCGCGCGCCTCACCAACCAGTCTCGGCAAGCGCTGGGTTCCCCCATAACCCGGAATTAGGCCAAGCTTGATCTCGGGCAACGACAGACGCGCGGTCCGTACGGCAATACGAAAGGTGCATGCCATGGCGAGCTCCAGCCCGCCGCCGAATGCATATCCGTTGATGGCGGCGATCGACGGCGCAGGAAAATGTGAAAGTCTCTCGAACACCGCCTGACCAAACTCTGCGCCGCGCTGCTGTTCGGTCTGGCTGCGCCCGCGTAACTCTTCAATGTCGGCTCCGGCGCAGAACGCCTTGTCACCGGCGCCCGTAACGACCAGGGCGCGCACAGGCAGGCTTGCGGCTTGTTCCAGGACGCCGTCCAACTCGGCGAGCACCGAAAACGACAATGCGTTGAGCTTCTCCGGGCGATTTATCGTGAGGATGGCGCAATCGTCCTTTCGATCAAGGATGACACTCATGCCGGCGTCCTCACCTGGTAGCGAATGGCCGTCGGGGCGATCTCGCCGCGCTTGACCTGTTCGACCAGCTCGCGTTTGAGCACCTTGCCGCTTGGGGTCAGAGGCAACTCGCTAAGCCTGATGAAGTACTCTGGCATGTCGAACCGGGACAGACCTTCGCGGGCCAGGTGTTCGAGCAGCTCGCCCGAGTCGACGGCGCCGATCACGCCGATACAGACCTTTTCGCCGAGCCGGACATCGGCGACAGGAAAGCACGCAACCCGGTCGACCTGAGCATGGCGCAAGGCAATTGCCTCGATATGCGCCGGGTAGATGTTATGGCCGCCACGAATGATGACGTCTTTGATGCGGCCCTCTATGCGCAGATTGCCTTTGTCGTCGAGGATGCCGAGGTCCCCGGACATGAACCAGCCGTCACGGTTGAAACTACCTTCGGTCGCGGTTTGGTTGTCGAAATAGCCAAGCATGAGCGAAGCGCCTTTGCCGCCGATCTGACCGATCTGGCCAGCAGGCAGAGCTACATCCTGATCAGCTGCATCGAAGATCTGCACCCGATAAGCGTTACCCCCTCGTCCGCAGGTGTTGACGATCGTCAGTTCATCATCGTCCGGATGCGTGTACTGATGAGAGGAGTTCTCGGTCATGCCGTAGACGTTTTGTGCCTTGACCCCCTGCGCCAGGAAAGCGCTCGCCACGGAAGGCGGGATGGGAGATCCAGCCATATAGAACGTCGCCACACTTCCGAGCCGTGGCAGACCCCGTTGCTGCTGCTCAGCCAGGATGTCCATCGCGTGCGTAGGTACCCCAAGCACATAGGTGGCGCCGGTCTTCAGAATCCAGTCAAGGCGGCTCATGCCCTGTGGTGGATCATCGGCGACAAAACGCCCGCCGGTCAAAAGCCACTGGGACACTGCCACCCAGGCAATATGATGCGAGAGCGGAGCCAAAACCATGACAACCGTCTGTGGCCCGTGTCCCCAGTCGCGCACGAGTTCGCGCGCATTCGCCAACAGCGTGTTGTCGGAATGCATGACGCATTTGGGTGTGCCTGTCGTGCCGGATGTAAAGGCAAGGTAGACGACCTTGTCGGGATCGCGGGACGGTTCCGCCAGATTCGGAGCGGCGACCGGCAGGCTTTCCGGCGTGTATACGATCTTCAACGATCGCACACCGGCGAGCAATTGATCGAACTTTGCCGTCTCTCGGTCCGCGCCCCACCCCTCTTCCGTTAACAAGGCGCGCGCGGAGAGCCGATTGATAAGCCCTGCGACCTCCGCGCAAGTATAGGTGCGATGAAGCGAAGGATTGCAGGCAAAGCCCTCGCGCGCGCAGGCCAGGAATAAGATGACGGCCTCAATCTTGTTGGACATCCAGATCGAGACGCGATCGCCAGGTACAAGGCCGTAGATCCTCAGATCCGCCGCGACGCCATCGACACGCGCCAATAGTTCTGCCCACGACAGCACGGAACGACCGTCTTGCAAGGCCGCATCGTCGGGTCGTCTGTGAGCATTGCGCTGGAGCAGCGAATAGAGGGTGTCCGTCCGCCAAAGCCCTGCATCGTAATAATCGCGCGCCACCGTAGGATGGTGCAGCGTCAGATATGCGCGCATCGCGTCAGACCCCGAATTTGGAGGGATCGGGCTTGCGCCGCTCTGTGAAGGCGCTTGCCAGTTCATGGCTCTCATCCGTCTCGAGATAGGCTCGCAACAACAGGTCGTGTGCCATGCGGGACAGGCCCGACACGCCACCATGTCGAGCGTTGAAGGCCGCCTTGATCGAGGCAAGCGCAAAAGAGCCGCGCTCGGCGATCTCCAGAGCAAACTTGCGCGTCTCCTCCTTGAGGTCGGCGTCGGGCACCACCTTGTTGATCAAACCGAGCTCAAGCGCTTCACGGGCCGGAATCTTCGGATTGCGGTACCAGATTTCCTTCGCCTTCTTCTTGCCGACCAGATCTTCCAGGTACCAGGTGCCATAGCCAGCATCGAAGGATCCGACCATCGGCCCGACCTGACGGAAGACGGCACTCTCCTTGGCGATCGTACAATCGCAAACCATCTGCAGAACGTTGCCGCCACCGACCGCGAAACCGTTGACCGAGGCAATGACAGGCTTCTGCAGCCGATCGATCGTCTCATACATTTCCAGAGTGGGGAGCGTGCCGGCATAAAGCAGGCTATCCTCCATCCCATCCTTGCGGCCACCGACGCAGAAGAACTGGTCGCCCGCGCCGGTCAGCACGATGACGCGCGTGCGCGTTTCACGGCGGACCTCATTCAGGCAATCCCGGATTTCGTGGCACATTGTCAGGTTGAACATATTGCCATCGTCAGGACGATTGAGCGTAAGCGTCCCAATCGGACCGTCTTCTTCGTAGATGATTGTATCGTAGCTCATTGATCCTGGTCCCTATTGCTTGCAGTTTGCCGGCTGAACGACATTGTTCGTTTGTGGCTAGACCACCTTCAGGCGCCGCAAATCCGTGAGATGCTCCTGATCGTACCCCAAAAGACTTTCGAGTATCTCGGCGCTATGCTCGCCGAGAAGCGGTGGCCCAAGCCGCGGCCTGCTGACCTCGCCATCAACCTGGATGCCGATGCCAACCTGCGGAACTTTGCGATCGCCGCTTTGCAAGGTATAGAACAGGCCGCGCTCGAGCAGGTGGCGGTCGCTGACGAGGTCATCGACACGGTTTATAGGTCCGGCCGGTATCCGCGCCCTGGCAAACAGGGACAGCCAATGGGCGCGAGGCTTGCTCAGAAGAACCTCCTGGACCAGCCCTACAATCTCTGTCCTGCACTCGCGTCGTAGGGCGTTGCTGGCGAAGCGATCGTCGCCAGCGATTTCGTGCTTGCCGAGCGCTTCCCAGAACCGTTGCCAGATATTGTCATTGCCAAGCCCAAGCGTGATCGGCGCATCGGCAGTCTCAAACGCCTGGTAGATTGCAATCACACTATCCTTACCGCCGGACCGCCGAGGGATTTCGCCAGAGCCTAGGAACGGCACGATGCGACAGGCGACAAAGCGCGACATCGAATCGACCAAAGCGATGTCGACGGTTGCGCCCACGTTTGTTCGGGCGCGTCGCATCAACGCCGCGATTGCCGCGAGAGCGGCGTCCTGGCCGGCCAACATGTCGGCCGCGGGTGCACCAACCTTCTGCGGATCTCCGTCAGCCGCGCCGGTGACGTCCATGATCCCTGAATACCCCTCTGCAATCAGGTCGTAACAGGGCAAATCAGATCGGGGCCCGGTCATTCCGAAACCTGTGATTGAGACATAGACCAGCCGGGGGTTCCACGAACGCACGGTTTCCTGGTCAAGGCCAAGCTTTGCGGCGACCCTTACAGAGGTGTTGATCAGGAAAACATCGGCCCTCTCGGCCAAGTCGCGCAAGACCCGCACGCCTTCCGGCTGATTATAGTCCAGACACAGGCTGCGCTTGTTTCGGTTGACGCTTTCGAACCAAAGCGACTCGCCGTCAAGGAAGGGCGGCCCCCATGCCCGAGCATCATCGCCGCCAGGCCGCTCGACCTTAATTACGTCGGCGCCGAAATCGGCGAGCAATTGCGCGGCATAAGGACCGGCGATCGAGGTCGTCAAATCGATCACACGCACTCCCTCTAGCAGGTCAAAGCCCTTGTTGCCTTCTTGCGCGACGGGAAGCTGGTCGAGCGGCAAGCCTCTTGCAATCATGTGGTCATGCGACATGCGGTTCCTCACTGCTAAGCCACTCGAAGCAAGCCGCATGCCAATTGCGCCCCGAGCCTCACGCGAAGAATCTTGAACCGAAATCCGGCTAAGATTTACATCAGCCCTGTCTAATTGTATTCATCGAGTACAGCGGACTGCGCTGGTGTGTCTTTTCTGACAACACTTGCTCGTTTGGAGGGTGGGATGTCGGGCATTGAAGGCCTTGTGGTTACCCAGACGGGTAAGGGCGTCGTCTTTGCGTGCGGCGCTGGTGCAGATCCCCGCGTGCGCGCCCTTGCAACTGACCGGGAATGGATAGCGGAAGCGAGAACCCGACGGCTGCAACCGCTCTTGTTGCGCGGCAAGGACTATTCGGCGCTCATCTCTTCGTACGCCGATGGCGACGTCATCATGATCAGCACGAGCCGCAACGCGGTTCTTGAATTCATCGGCTCCGTCGACTTCGCCTACGACATCATCGAGAAGCTTTTGACCGATCCCTTCGAGGCCATGACGGTGGTCGATCGCGAGGCGCGCCTCGTCTACATCTCGCCCGTGCACGAGGCCTTTTTTGGCCTGCGACATGGCGAAGCCAATGGTCGTCCCGTCGCGCGCGTCATCGAAAACACAAGATTGGATTCGGTCGTGCGGTCGGGGCGCCCCGAGATCGGGGAGATCCAGCGCATGAACGGCGTTGAGCGCGTGGTTTCGCGGCAGCCAATTCTGCGCGACGGAAAGACCCTCGGCGCGATCGGCCGAATCATGTTCAAGGGCCCTGAACAACTCGCCGCGCTGAGTAAGCGCATCAGTCAATTGGAGGGTGAGGTCGAGTTCCATCGCCGCGAAGCAGCCGCCTTGCGCGGGCGCAGTTTCGGCCTCGAGCACCTGATCGGCGAAAGCGCGCCTATGCAGCGCCTTAAAACAGAGATCGCAAAGGTGGCGCCCTTGGAGGTCCCGGTGCTGATTTCCGGCGAGAGCGGGACGGGCAAGGAACTGGTGGCGCATGCGCTGCACCGCTTGAGCCCACGTCGCGACAATCCGCTTGTCATGGTCAATGCGGCGGCGCTCCCCGCCAATCTGGTCGAATCGGAGCTTTTCGGTTATGAGGGCGGCGCTTTCACCGGCGCCGATCGGAAGGGCCGCAAGGGTAAATTCGAACAGGCCGCTGAGGGCACCATCTTCCTGGACGAGATCGGCGACATGCCGCTCGACGTGCAGGCCAAGTTGCTACGCGTCCTGCAGGACCGGGTCGTTGAACGTGTCGGTGGCGAGCGTCCGCGGCATGTCGACTTTCGCCTCGTATCGGCAACCAACCGGGATTTGCAGTCATTCGTCTCGCAAGAGAAGTTTCGTCTCGATCTCTACTACCGGATCTCACCGGTCGTCATCGAAGTGCCGCCGCTTCGCAGGCGTGTTGAGGACATCGAACTGCTTACTGCGCATTTCCTGGATGAGTTCTCGCGTATTCACCGTAGACCGGCGCCGAAGATGAGCGAGAGCGCGGCGACCTATCTGATGGAGCGGACATGGCCCGGCAATGTCCGCCAGCTTCGTCACGTCATCGAGCGGGCCTTCATCTTTGCCGAGGACGGTCTGATCACCACCGAAACCTTGATCCGACATGGCGGCCTGGAAGCGAGCGCCGCGCGTTCGGAACTGCCGCTTGAACGGGAGCCCCGAGCCAGTCTGCCGCGGTTGAAGGATGCCATCGAGCGTACCGAAACCGCACTTATACGGGAAGCAATGCAAGTCTATGGCGGGAACAAGAAACGTGTCGCCGATGAGCTCGGCATTTCACGATCCTATCTCTACAAGATCCTCGGAGACGTCGACCGTTAGCGGAGATAGCCCATGGAATGCTGTCACTGTCCGCAGCACAGGCATTCAGTGACTTCCGTGTCTCCCAGAAAGGCAGCTAAGCCTTCCCGAAGGATGTTTTACCACCGTCCGAAGCCTCCCAGCCTAACTGGCACATTGGTTGCAGGACTAGGCCAGATCGCCGCGCCTGTCTGAGGATGAATATGAATCTCGCCTATGTCGTACGCTGCAACTTCAACGACGCCTCACGCGAGGCCGCCTGGAACGAGTGGTATAGCGGTCCGAAGCTGGGGCAGATGTTGGCAAAGCCACACTTCCTGACCGTGCAGCGATTTCGACGCGTCTCGGGATCGGGGCGAAATTATCTCGCCTTCTGGACGATCGCTTCAGCGGAGGCCTTCACCACCAAGGAATATACAAGCGACTGGGGCTTCTTCGAATGGCGCCCCTATATCGTCGATTGGAGCCGCGACTTGTTTGAAGCCCGTAACGGGCATTCGGTGGCGGCACCCAGGCTGCGACCAGGCGAGTTGTTGCGCTTGGTTTCATTCGAGGGCGCGTCGGAAGCATCCGCGACGGATGCCCATTCCCAAATCGATGCCGAGCGACCCGGTACCAGATGGTTCCGATCTGTCGGCCTCGACAGGCACACCCCGCTTCTCGGCCTATCCGTTGAAAAATCGGATACCGCTTACGCTGCAATCGCAGGCGTCAATGAGGCCTTCTACCAACCCATCTCCGATCTCGTGATCACCGAGCAGCCCGAAGCGCTACCGCTCGTGCGCTGACCACGCGATCCGGCGCGCGCTTTCGCCTGGGCCGCGGCAACGGATTCACAGGCGCACAACCAAAAGGGAGGAAGACATGTTCCGATCAATCGGGATCGCCTTGGGCATTCTGATTACCTTTACCGCAACCAGCAAAGCCGATCTTCTCATCGGCGTGGCTGGGCCTATCACTGGTGGCAATGCCGCCTTTGGCGCGCAGCTCCAAAAAGGCGCGGAGATGGCCGTTGCCGACATTAACGCGGCGGGCGGCGTGAATGGGGAGCAAATCAAGCTGAAGATCGACGACGATGCTTCGGACCCCAAGCAGGGTATCTCGGTTGCCAATGGCTTTGTCGCTGATGGTGTGCGCTTCGTCGTCGGTCATTTCAACGCGGGAATCTCTATCCCGGCTTCGGAGATCTATGCCGAAAACGGAATCCTGGAGGTCACGCCCGCCACGACCAAGCCGAACTACACTGAGCGCGGCATGTGGAACACTTTCCGCACCTGCGGCCGTGACGATCAGCAAAGTGTGGTCGCGGCCAAGTACATCACCAAACATTTTGCAGGCGCCAATATCGCGATCGTCCATGACAAGACGCCAGGCGGACAAGGCCTAGCCGACGAAACGCGACGTGTGCTGAACGAATCCGGCCTCAAGGAGGTTGCCTATGAAGGCGTCAACTTCGGTGAGAAGGACTTTTCGAGCCTGATTGGCAAACTCAAAAACGCAAACGTCAAGCTCGTCTATTGGGGCGGCATGCATACCGAGGCGGGATTGCTTATCCGCCAGATGAAGGACCAGGGCCTCTCTGCAACACTGATGTCCGGGGATGGCATTGTGTCTAATGAGTTGCCGTCAATCGCTGGGGAAGCGGTTGTCGGTACGCTGCATACCTTTGGTCCGGATCCCACGCTTGATGCCGACAACAAGGACGTGGTTGCCAGATTCAGGGCGCAAGGATTTAATCCCGAAGCCTATACACTCTATTCCTACGCGGCGGTCCAGGTGATCGCTGGGGCAGCGGCGGCAGCGGGCTCGAACGATCCCCAGACAGTGGCCAGGGCCATGCATGAAAAAGGGCCTTTCAAGACGGTGCTTGGCGGCATCGCTTTTGATGACAAGGGCGATCCGAAGCTTCCAGGGTTCGTCGTTTATCAATGGATCAAGGACGCGGACGGCCACCTTACCTTCAAACCGGCGGCCGAATGACGATCTCCAATGCCTGATGGCTCGATATTGGCGGGTCGAACGACAGTCCGGCCCGTTGCCACGCTACACCCAGGCGGCCATTCCTGAGCTCTCACATCAATCTCGGCAAGGATGCTGCCAGTTCGTCTATGGCAAGCCTCAACTTGACTGGCATCAGCGGCGCCCGCAACCAGACAGCATAGGCGTCGTAAGGAAAGCTCGGCGCCGTCGGAAACACATCCCTCAAGCTGCCATTGGCGATATAAGCGCGCACCAGCCATGAGGGCAGCCATGCAAGGCCGGCCCCTGCTGCGGCGGCGTCGGCAATTACATTGAGATCATCGAAGCGAAATCGGCTCGACGGAACAATCTCGAAAGGCGCTTCCCCATCGCGCGGAAACAGCCAAGGAGGAACTGGACCGGCGCGCCAATAGACCACTGTCTCATGCTGCATGATATCGGACAGATCTTGCGGCAGGCCACGCTCGGCAATGTAGCCCGGCGAAGCACAGACGATCATGTGTTGCTGCGCGAGACGCCTGGCCATCAGGCCGGCCTTATCGGTCAATTCTCCTGTCCTGACTGCGAGGTCGAACCCATCCTCAGCAAGATCGACAAGCCGATCGGTGAAAGAGAGATCCAACTCCAAACCAGGATAGCGCTTGGCCAGATTCAGCATCACGGGGGCAGCGCATTGCCGGCCAAAATGGACCGGCATTGTAACTCTCAGCTTACCTCGTGGCTCCGAGAGCTGATCGGCTGCGAGCGCGTCGGCGGCTTCAGCCTCGGTAAGAATGATGCGGCATCGCTCGTAGTAGATCTTGCCAATGTCGGTCAGGCTCTGCCTTCGCGTGGTGCGGTTCAGCAGTCGAACACCGAGCCGTTCCTCCAGAAAGCGCACATGCTTTCCAACCATCGGCCCGGACATCTGAAGGGCAGAGGCCGCCGCTTCGAACGAACCGAGATCTACGGCTTTGACGAAAGCGGTCATACTTGTGAGACGGTCCATATTCCAAACTTATAGTTTTGTCTGATCTGCATTTCGACCCGTATATCCCGGCAATTAACGCATGGTAAAGCCAATTCGATGGAAATCGTTAGGAGTCACAATGACAAAAGTCGTTCGTTTTTATGAGTTTGGTGGGCCGGAAGTCCTGCGCATCGACACTATCGATGTGGCGCCTCCTGGCCCTGGGGAAGTCCGCATTCGCGTGAAGGCCATCGGCCTCAATCGCGCCGAAGCGCTGATGCGCGCCGGCACCTATATCGAGACCCCTGAATTGCCCTCGCGTCTTGGCCTCGAGGCCGCCGGCATCGTTGATGCCGTCGGTGCTGGCGTCAGCGGCTTCGCGCCAGGTGACGTTGTCAGTACTATTCCGCCGATCTCGATGATCGAATATCCGGCCCACGGCGAACTCGCCACATTCCCGGCCGTGCACATCGTCAAGCACCCTGCGAGCCTCAGCTTCGAAGCTGCTGCCGCTTTATGGATGCAGTTTCTCACGGCGTATGGCGCTTTGATCGAGATCGCCCGACTGCGCGCCGGGGACTTCGTCGCCATTACTGCAGCGTCAAGCAGTGTCGGACTAGCAGCCATTCAGATCGCGAATAGGGTTGGCGCCACGCCAATTGCCATCACGCGATCTTCAGCCAAGAAGCAGGCGTTGCTCGGTTTCGGCGCTACCCAGGTGATCGCGGCAAACGAGGAAGACCTAGAAGCCCGGCTGAAGGCAATTTCCGGCTCGACCGGCGTGCGGGTCGTTCTCGACGCTGTTGGTGGCCCGATTTTCAATCCGCTGACCGCTGCCATGTCCCGCGGTGGCATTCTGCTCGAATATGGTGGGCTCAGCCCCGAGCCCACCCCCTTCCCGCTATTCACGGTGTTGGGCAAATGTCTGACGCTGCGCGGTTATCTTGTGCACGAGATCGTTCAGGACCCACGCCGCCTCGAAGCTGCCAAGACATTCATTGTCGACGGACTGACTGACGGATCACTGAAGCCTGTTATCGCCAAGACCTTTGATTTTGCAGATATCGTTGAGGCCTATCGATATCTCGAATCGAACGAGCAATTTGGCAAAGTGGTTGTGTCGCTTTAGAGGCGTCGCAAATCAATTAGCGTCTGAGCGGCGCAAATGGCCGCTCAGACGCTAGAAACCGGAGGAGACCATCAAACTAGATCCCACGGGTAGCGCCGCCGTCGATATCGATTGTGGCGCCCTGGATGTAGGCAGACTGATCGGAGGCAAGAAAAGCAACAAGCTGCGCTACATCCTCTGGGGTTCCGAAGTGTCCGATCTGGTAGGCCGTGAGCAGTTCTTCCTCGGCGGCGCTTTCGCTCAACTGTCGCTCTTTCATCAGGGACTCGATACGGGCGTACAACCGACCCGATTTGATATAGCCCGGGTTTACTGCGTTCACACGAACGCCATCGCGACTTCCCTTGTCAGCCAAGGCCTTTGTAAGGTTCAGCAGCGCGGAATTGACCGCGCCGCCAATTGTGAAATCTGCGCTTGGCGTGCGAGAGCTCGATCCAATAATGTTGATTATTGAGCCGCTGCGTGAAGCCAGATGCGGCCACGCCGCCTGACATAGAAGCACGCTCGCATGAAACTTGAGCGCGAACCCATCCAGCCAATCCTCCAAGGTAAAATCCAGAAACTCTCCACGCCTGGTGGCGCCTGCGCAGTTGACCAGAAGATCGAGCTGGCCGAACTGGCCTAGTGCAAACTCGATGCAACGGTGTGGAGCGTCAGGCTTTTTCAGATCTGCAATAATGGCAGCTGCTGGCTTGCCAGAAAGTGCTGTCGCAGCCTGTTGCGTTTCCGCTAGAGACTGGCTGTCGCGCGCAGCTAGGCAAAGGGAAAAGCCGGCTTTTGCGAGTTCCAACGCGATAGCCCGACCAATGCCGCGGCTAGCCCCGGTTACCAGTGCAACTTTCTTCGGCGCTAGAGCCTCATACGTCGTTGAGAACTCAGTCAAAGGCCACCCATCGTCAGTGATCCATGGCCTTGACGATTTCCTCGGTCATCTTCTTGGCGTCGCCGAGCAGCATCATGGTGCCGTCCTTGTAGAACAGCGTGTTGTCGATGCCGGCATAGCCGGAGCCGAGCGAGCGCTTGACGAACAGGCAGGTGCGGGCCTTGTCGACGTCGAGGATCGGCATGCCGTAGATGGGCGAGGACTTGTCGTCGCGCGCGGACGGGTTGGTGACGTCGTTGGCGCCGATGACATAGGCGACGTCGGCCTGCGCGAACTCGGAGTTGATGTCCTCCAGCTCGAACACCTCGTCGTAAGGGACGTTCGCCTCCGCCAGAAGCACGTTCATGTGGCCGGGCATGCGGCCGGCGACCGGATGGATGGCGTACTTCACGTCAACGCCGTTGGCCTTGAGCTTGTCGGCCATTTCGCGCAGCGCGTGCTGCGCCTGGGCGACCGCCATGCCGTAGCCGGGCACGATGATGACCTTCTGTGCGTTCATCATCAGATAAGCGGCGTCGTCGGCCGAACCCTGCTTGACGGTGCGCTCGATACCGTCATCGGCAGCCGCGGCCGTTTCCCCGCCGAAGCCGCCGAGGATGACCGAGATGAAACTCCGGTTCATGCCCTTGCACATGATGTAGGACAGGATTGCGCCCGACGAGCCGACCAGCGCGCCGGTGATGATCAGCGCCAGATTGCCGAGCGTGAAGCCGAGTGCAGCCGCCGCCCAGCCCGAATAGGAATTCAGCATCGACACCACGACCGGCATGTCGGCGCCGCCGATCGGGATGATCAGGAGCACGCCGAGCACCAGCGATGCCGCGACGATCAGCCAGAAAATCAGCTTGGACTCGGTGGTGACCAGAAGCACGATCAGCACCACCAGGGCGACGCCGAGGACGATGTTGATGAGGTGGCGGCCGCCGATCATGATCGGCTTGCCGGACATGCGGCCGTCGAGCTTGAGGAAGGCGATGACCGAGCCGGTGAAGGTGATGGCGCCGATGGCCACGCCGAGGCTCATCTCGACCAGCGCCTGGGCATGGATGTCGCCCGCCGTGCCGATGCCGAAGCTTTCCGGCGCGTAGATGGCGGCGGCTGCCACCATGACGGCGGCAAAGCCGACGAGCGAGTGGAAGGCGGCGACCAGCTGCGGCATCGAGGTCATGGCGATGCGGCGCGCGGTGACGGCGCCGATGCCGCCGCCGATGGCAAGCCCCAGCACGATCAGGCCGAAGCGTCCGGCCGAAGGGGTCGCCAGCGCCAGCGTGGTGCAAAGAGCAATGCCCATGCCGATCATGCCGTAGAGATTGCCCTGGCGGCTGGTGGTCGGATGCGACAGGCCGCGCAGCGCCAGGATGAACAGGATGCCGGAGACGAGATAGAGGAAGGAAGCGAGATTGACGGTCACGTCACTTTTCCTTCTTCTTGTACATGGCGAGCATGCGCTGGGTGACCAGGAAGCCGCCGAAGATGTTGACCGAGACCAGCACCAGGGCGACGAAGCCGAAGCCTGCGGCGAGGCCGGAAGCGGCAATGCCGACGGCAAGCAGCGCGCCGACGACGATGACCGAGGAGATGGCGTTGGTGACGGCCATGAGCGGCGTGTGCAGCGCCGGCGTCACCGACCACACGACATAGTAGCCGACGAAGATCGCCAGCACGAAGATGGCGAAGCGGAAGACGAAGGGATCGATGGCGCCGCCCGAGAGCGCATGCGCCGCGCCGCTTGCGGCATCGGCCGCGCCCGGCGCGTTGTTGGCGAGATCCTGCACCGCGAGGCGAACGGCGGCGATCGCCTGGTCGAGCTGATCGAGGGCTTTCTGCAGCTGTTCCATCACGCGGTCCCTTCTGGCTTGGACGAGGGCGACTTGGCTGCGGCAGGTTTCTTTGCCACCGTCTTCTTGGCAGCAGGCTTGTCGGAGGCGTCAGCGACCATGATCGTCGCGGCAATGGCCGCCGGCTCGGTGCGCGGCGCCTCGGTCGCCTTGGCGAAATTGGGATGCACGATCTTGCCGCCATCGGTCAGCATCGTCGCCTTGACCAGCTCGTCGTCGCGCTTGATGGCAAGCTCTTTCTCCGCCTTGTCGACCATCGTCTCGAGGAAGGCGTAGAGGTTCTTGGCGTAGAGCAGCGAGGCGGATGCGGCGACACGCCCCGGCACGTTGAGATGGCCGACGATCTTGACGCCGTTTTCCGTCGTCACGACCTTGCCGGGTTGAGCACCTTCGACATTGCCGCCGCGCTCGACGGCGAGGTCGACGATCACCGAGCCTGGCTTCATCGAGGCGACCATGGCGGCCGAAACCAGCTTCGGCGCCGGACGGCCGGGGATCAGCGCCGTGGTGATGACGATGTCCTGTTTGGCGATGTGCTCGGCCGTCAGCGCCGCCTGCTTGGCCTGGTATTCCTTCGACATTTCCTTGGCGTAGCCGCCGGCGGTCTCGGCGGCCTTGAACTCCTCGTCCTCGACCGCCAGGAACTTCGCGCCGAGCGACTGCACCTGCTCCTTCACCGCCGGGCGCACGTCGGTGGCGGTGACGACGGCGCCGAGGCGACGCGCGGTGGCGATGGCCTGCAGGCCGGCGACGCCGACGCCCATGATGAAGGTTTTTGCCGCCGGCACGGTGCCCGCCGCCGTCATCATCATCGGCAGCGCGCGGTCATATTCGGCGGCCGCGTCGATCACCGCCTGGTAGCCGGCAAGATTGGCCTGCGAAGACAAGACGTCCATGACCTGCGCGCGGGTGATGCGCGGCATGAATTCCATCGAGAAGGCGGTGATGCCGGCCTTGGCCATCGCGGCAAGTGCTGCGTCGTTGCCGTACGGGTCCATAATGGCGATGACGGCCGCGCCCGGCTTGTAGCCCTTCAGCTCGGCATCGGTCGGCCGGCGGACCTTCAGCACGACATCGGCCTTTTTGGCGTCGGCTGCCGTTCCAAGCGTGCCGCCGGCGGTGACGAAATCCTGGTCGGGAATGCGGGAGCCGAGGCCGGCGCCCTTCTCGACGATCACCTCGAAGCCCAGGCCCGCCAGCCGTTTCACTGTCTCAGGCGAAGCCGCCACACGCGGCTCGTTCGCATCAAGCTCACGAGGGATGAATATGGTTTGCGTCGCTGCCAAACGGGTTGATCTTTCTGTTGGGTTCGTTGCCACGCTCAGTAGCAAGTCCCGTGCCAGAGAGGATGGAGGCCGAGTAACTGGCTACCAGCTACTCGTCTGATTCCAGGCTGGGGGATCCCGGTGTTTCCGGCGGCAACATCATGTGTTTATCAAGGACAGCCAGCACCGGCGTGCGCGTGAAGGTCAGCGCTTGGGTTGATGTTTTTCTCGCCATCCCTGGCTGCCAGCGGAATGGCATGGTTATTGCGAAGAGAACGACGGCATCACTCGGGAGGATTAGTCGATGAGCTCTGCACTTGAAGGCAAGATCGCCTTGGTCACAGGAGGCAGCCGCGGCATCGGCGCCGCAATAGCGAAGCAACTTGCGCGCGACGGTGCGAACGTCGCCATCACTTACACTTCGGCCAAAGACAAAGCCGATGAAGTGGTCAAGGAAATGGAGGCCATCGGCCGCCGCGCCATCGCTATCCGTGCCGACAATCTGGCCGCTGAAGCAATGGATCTTGCCGTGAATGAAACGATCGCCAAGCTCGGAGGCCTGGACATTCTCGTCAACAACGCTGGGATTCTGCACACCGGGCCAATTGAGGACTTCACGCTCGAGGATTTTGAGCAGACCATTGCAATCAACGTACGAGCTCCCTTTCTAGCTTGCCGCGCGGCTGGCCGCCAAATGCAGGCGGGCGGAAGGATCATTTCAATCGGCAGCAATCTTGCTGATCGAGCGCCTCGACCGGGCTTAAGCCTGTATTCCATGAGCAAGGCCGCCCTTGTTGGCATGTCCAAAGCCCTCGCCCGCGAACTCGGTCAGAAAGGCATAACCGTAAACGTCGTTCAGCCAGGTTCCACAGATACGGAAATGAACCCTGCCGATGGGGCGTTCGCCGACAATCAGCGGGCGCGCATGGCGCTGCCGGGACGCTTCGCCACCCCTGAAGACGTAGCTGGTCTTGTCGCATGGCTTGCCGGGCCAGGCGCGGCAAGCGTCACCGGTTCCGTGTACACCATCGATCGCGGATCTAACGCTTGACAGTCGAACAATATGACTGCGTAGACAGCTCGCAAAGTAGCCCCCGCGTTGCACGAGCGGCCCGCGAACGACGGTCGCTGGTGCCAGCGTCGAGAAAGAAATGGTGGCAGGCATGATGGGCAGGCCCGATCACGTCCAGAACGGCCCAGTACGCACCGCGCACGCCGGTAGAGCCACATTGGATTTCGATCAAAGCGCATACGGCCACGACCAGAAACCGGCGCATCTGATGGAGAGTCGCTTTGCGGCCAGTCGTAGCCGCCGAGGCGAATGAGGGGCTCTACGCGGTTGCATTAGTGTCGCTAGCTGTTCTGGAGGAAGTGCATGCGCAAAATCGTCGCCGGTAAGCTGCACGGCATCTATGTCACCGAAGCCAACCTCGATTACCACGGCTCGATCACGCTCGACCCCGACCATTGCGAGGAGGCAGGCATCCTGCCAATGGAATTCGTAGATATCTGGAACAAGAATTCGGGCGCACGGATCTCGACCTATGTCATCCTTGGCGAAAGGGGATCGCGCTGCTGTATCCTTAACGGCGCCGCGGCCCGCACCTGCCAGCCAGGCGATCAGGTCATCATCTGCAACTCGGTCTATCTGCACGAGAGAGAGCTGACCACGCTCAAGCCGCGCGTGCTGACCTTCGACAAGGACAATTGCATCGCTAGCCGCCTGACCTATTCGGTTGAGCATAGCGCGGACGGAGGCTACAGCTTCTCGATCCTCAATGAGGTCCGCGAAGCTCTGCCGATACCGGCGCTCGTGGGCGGATAAATTGGCCAAGCTGGCCGCTGCGGAAAGTTCAACCCCAGTTGGGCGGAACCAGTACCGAATGGCCATCCTGACGATGGAGATGGAATGAACGCCGAACCACAGCTGAACGCCGCCTTGAGGTCGGCCCACGAGGCCTCCATTCAATGGAACCGGGAAGCGGCCCAGGCAGTCTACGACCTGCCCTTCAACGATCTCCTCTTCCGGGCCCAGACGATCCACCGCGAGAATTTCGATCCCAACCGGGTGCAGCTGTCGCGCCTGCTCTCGATCAAGACCGGCGGCTGCCCCGAGGATTGCGGCTATTGCAGCCAGTCCGCCCATCACCAGTCCGGGCTCAAGGCCTCGAAGCTGATGGAGATCAAACGCGTCATCGCCGAGGCGACGAAGGCGCGCGATGCGGGTGCCACCCGCTATTGCATGGGCGCCGCCTGGCGCAGCCCCAAGGAGCGCGACATGGACGAGGTGGTCGCCATGGTCGAGGGCGTGAAGGCGCTTGGCATGGAAACCTGCATGACGCTCGGCATGCTCGACCTCGATCAGGCGCAGAGGCTCAAGCGGGCCGGGCTCGA
>NZ_RZRY01000900.1:0-2153 GCF_003998035.1 Mesorhizobium sp. M2A.F.Ca.ET.039.01.1.1
GTGCTGATCTGGCCTTACGGCATCGCCGCGCCGGCGCTGGCGCTGGCATTTCGTTTCATCCTGGCGCCGGAAGCCGGCTTCATGGCCGTCGTCAACAAGGTTTGGCCGGGCTTCTGGGACCCCGGCCTCGACGGCGCCGACGCGATGGCATCCGTCATCATCGCCTTTTCCTGGAAATATGTCGGCTACAACTTCATCTTCTTCCTCGCTGCCTTGCAGGCGATCCCGCGTTCGCTGATCGAGGCGGCGGCGATGGACGGCTCCGGCGTCATCCGGCGGTTCTGGGACATCCAGTTCCCGCTGATCACGCCGACGATCTTCTTCCTGCTGGTCATCAACATCACCGAGAGTTTCCAGGATTCCTTCGGCATCGTCGACATCATGACCGCCGGCGGGCCGGCCAATGCCACCAATCTGATGGTTTACAAGATCTATTCCGACGGCTTCAAAGGCCTGGATTACTCCGGCGCGGCCGCGCAGAGCATCATCCTGATGCTCTTGATCATCGCGCTCACCATCGTCCAGTTCCGCTTCATCGAGCGGCGCGTGCATTATCGTTGAGGCGGGCCATGGTCGAGCGCACTCCGATCCTCAATTTCTTCACGCATCTCATCCTGTTCGCCGGCTTCGTCTTCTGCGTGGCGCCGTTCGTCATCGTGGCGATCGCCGCCTCGCACAATCTGAAGGACGTCAACGACGTGCCGATGTCGCTGCTGCCGGGCAGCGATTTCTGGGTCAACATCAAGACGGCCTGGACGACGGCCGATCTCGGCCCGAAGCTGCTCAATTCCTTCATCATGGCGTTTGGCGTTGCCGCCGGCAAAGTGATCATCTCGGCGCTCACCGCCTTCTCGATCGTCTATTTCCGCTATCCCGGCCGCATGCTGATCTTCTGGCTGATCTTCATCACGCTGATGCTGCCGCTCGAAGTGCGCATCGTGCCGACCTATGCGGTGGTCGCCAATGTGCTCGAGCCTTATCAGACGATAATGGACCTAACAGGGCTGTCCTGGCTGATCGAAAAGGTGTCTGGGGTTCAGGTCCAGCTCAGCCTGGGGCTGCTCAATTCCTATAGCGGCCTGATCCTGCCGCTGGTCGCGACCGCCACCGGCACGTTCCTTTACCGCCAGTTCTTCCTGACCGTGCCGGACGAATTGACCGAGGCGGCGCGCATGGACGGGGCCGGCGCGCTGCGCTTCTTCGTCGATATCCTTCTGCCGCTGTCGCGCAACAACATGGCGGCGCTCGGCACCATCATGTTCCTGTGGGCCTGGAACCAGTATCTGTGGCCATTGCTCATCACCACCGACCAGTCGCATGCGATGGCGGTGACCGAGTTGAAGCAGCTCATCCCCAATGTCGGCGGCGCGCCGGAATGGCATATCGCCATGGCTGGCACACTGATCATCATGCTGCCGCCTATGATCGTCGTGGTGCTGATGCAGCGCTGGTTCGTGCGCGGCCTGATCGCCACCGAAAAATAAGGAGACAGGAAATGGCCTCCATCACCATTCGCGGCGTCAAGAAGAACTATGCCAAGACGCAGGTCGTGCACGGCGTCGACCTCGACTTCGCCTCGGGCGAATTCGTCGTCATCCTGGGACCCTCCGGCTGCGGCAAGTCCACGCTGCTCAGGATGATCGCAGGGCTGGAAGAGATATCCGACGGCACGATCGCCATCGACGGCACGGTCGTCAACAAGCTCGAGCCGCGCGAGCGCGGCTGCGCCATGGTGTTTCAGAATTACGCGCTCTACCCGCATATGAGCGTGGCGCAGAACATCGGCTATTCGCTGAAGGTGGCCGGCGTTCCGTCGGCCGAACGGACCCAGCGCATCCAGGCGGTGGCGCGCGTCCTGGAACTGGAGCACCTGCTCGACCGCAAGCCGATGGCGCTGTCCGGCGGCCAGCGCCAGCGCGTCGCCATGGGCCGCGCCATGATCCGGGAGCCGAAGGTGTTCCTCTTCGACGAGCCGCTCTCCAACCTCGACGCCAAGCTGCGCGTGCAGATGCGTTCGGAAATCCGCAAGCTGCACCGGCGGCTCAATGCCACCTCCGTCTTCGTCACGCATGATCAGGTCGAGGCGATGACACTGGCCGACCGGCTGGTGGTAATGAATGGCGGCCGCGTCGAGCAGGTCGGCACGCCGGCGG
>NZ_RZRY01000901.1:0-2152 GCF_003998035.1 Mesorhizobium sp. M2A.F.Ca.ET.039.01.1.1
CCTCGTAATAGGACGGGCGGCCGAAGCCTTCCCAATCCTCGCCGCCGTCGCCCGGATGCTGGACGGCGACGAAGGCGGTCTGGTCGTCCGGCGCGAAGAGCGGGCCGCACATCTCGGCGCCGATCGGCACGCGGAAGAACAGTTTTGAGGTCGCCCGCGCCGCTCCTTCCGTGTCGACCGCCCACAGGCCGTCGGTGCGGCCGGTGGCTTTCGGGCCCTGGCCGTCGGTGGCGACCCACAGGCGCCCGGCGGAATCGACGGCGCAATTGTCCGGCATGCCGAACCAGCCATGCGCGGTGGTCGCGGTCGAGAAGGTGGCGCCTACATCCGCGACGGACGGATCGCCGCATTTGAGCAGCACTTCCCACTTGCCCTTGCTGGCGGCGAAGTCGCCGCCATCCTCGACGATCTCGATGATGTGGCCGAAGGCGTTGGCAGCACGCGGGTTGGCGGCGTCGACCTGCTCGGCCTTACGCTTGGAATTGTTGGTCAGCATGACATAGACCTTGCCGTTGCCGGCGTTGGGCTGGATGTCTTCCGGCCGGTCCATCTTGGTGGCGCCGAGCAGATCGGCGGCGCGCCGCGTCTCGATCAGAACGTCGGCCTGGGACGCAAAACCGTTCTCCGCCGTCAGCGGGCCTTGGCCAAAGACGATCGGCATCCATTCGACCGAACCGTCCTCGGCGAACTGCGCCACATAGAGCGTGCCGTCGTCGAGCAGGTTCATGTTGGCCGCGCGGTCACCAGGATTGAACCTGCCGGCGGTGACGAATTTGTAGACATAGTCGAAGCGCTCGTCGTCGCCGAGATAGAAGACGACGCGGCCGTCCCTGGCGACGATCGACTCGGCGCCCTCATGCTTGAAACGGCCCATGGCGGTGCGCTTCCTCGGCACCGAAGCCGGATCGTTGACGTCGACCTCGACGATCCAGCCGAAACGATTCGGTTCGTTCGGCTCCTTGGCGAGGTTGAAGCGGTCGTAATGCGCGCCCCATTCATAGGCGCCTTCCGGAATGCCCAGGCGCTTGTAATTGGCGGCTTCCTTGTGGCCTTCCGGCAGCTCGCCCGAGAAGTAGCCGTGGATATTCTCCTCGGCCATCACATAGGTGCCCCAGGGCGTGACGCCGCCGGCGCAATTGTTGAGCGTGCCGATGACCTTGGTGCCGGAGGGGTCGGCATTGGTCTTGACGCGGTCGTGGCCGGCGACCGGGCCGGAGAGCGCCATCTCGGTGGTCGACATGATGCGGCGGTTGAGCTTGCCGTCGCGCACCACCTGCCACTTGCCGCCTTCCTTGCGGATCTCGACGATGGTGCCGCCATGCGCGGCCATCTCGACATCGACCTCCTCCTTCGACAGCGGTGCGACCTCGGCGGCCTTCTTGCCGTCTTTTTCGACGATCGAAACGATGCCGGGGAACATCAGATGCGGGTTGGTGTATTCGTGGTTGACGACCAGTAGCCCGTGCTCCGCCGAGCCGTCGATCGGGATATAGCCGACATAGTCGTTGTTGTAGCCGAACTGTTTTGCCTGAGCCTCAGCCGATTGCTTCAGCGGATCGAACTCCGGCGAATCGGCAAACAGCGGATCGCCCCAGCGCAGCAGCACGTCGGCATCATAGCCTGGCGCGACATGGTGCTTGTCATCGATGCCGGCTTCGAGCTCGTCGAACTTGAACGCCGAGGCCTCGGCGGCGCGCGCCTCGTCGGCGGCGACGAGCGCCAACGGGCTGACGGTGGCGGCGATGGCCGAGACGGCCAGCGAGCCCAAGAGGAAACCGCGGCGCGAGAAGCGCGCGGCAATGATCTCGCCCATGGTGCGGTTGTCGGTCGGGTTGACGGGCGGACCGTCATTCTCCTCGAGCTGGCTGGTGCGGAAGCGGGTTTCAGGGGTCGCGGTCATGGTGTTCCTCTGGCTTCTTGAGGTGGCTTGAGCTTGGACCTTCAACCCCTAAAGCGCGCCGATCACATTTTCGTGACATCGGCTTCTGCGTAGCCCTCGGTGGTTGGCGAAGCCTGTCGATGTCAGTGTCCAGCGGATAGATGGGTAACACTTTGAACCGGATACATAGGTAACAGTTTTCTCTCCCTATGATGCGGTCGCCGCAGCGCCAAGCGGTCGGCTTGGCGCGGCGCTGCGGCGAACCAGTTTCAT
>NZ_RZRY01000902.1:0-2147 GCF_003998035.1 Mesorhizobium sp. M2A.F.Ca.ET.039.01.1.1
GTTGAGGCGCTCCAGCATGTTGGTGGACTTCAGGTGCTTGTGGTGCTGGCGCGGCAGGCAAAAGAAGGTCAGCGTGTATTCGATGGTCTCCTCCACCCATGCGGTGAGGCGCGGATAGCGCGACGACCATTTGGCAAGCCATGCGGCGAGATCGGCCTTGGCTTCGGCGAGATCGCGCCGGTCATAGAGCCAGCGCAACTCCTGCAGGCAATCATCGGCATGCTTCCTCGGCAGATGATCGAGCGCGTTCCCGAGGAAGTGCACGTTATGCCGACGTCGGCATAACGTCCATTTCATGAGGAACGTGCTGGCGCATGCCGGCAAGAGCGGCCGCCGCGTCGTCTCGGCTTTCATCGCCACCGCCTTCGCCCAGGAGACGGCCGAGGCCGCAAGCGTGCAATGGCGCGCCGTGGCCGATCAGATCCGGCCCAAGGTGCCGAAGCTCGCCACCATCATGGACAAGGCCGAGCACGACGTGCTCGCCTAAATGACTTTCCCGAAAGAGCACCGCGTCAAGCTGCACAGCACGGATGAGATCGACAAGCGCTTTCTTTCCGGTCGTGGTATTCTTCAACGGCGCGGGCGACCTCGTGGCGAAGCGTGGCGCATCGGCTGAAAGCGCCGCCGGGCAGCCTTATTCATGCCTTGCCGGATTGAGGCGCCCGCGCGACCTTTCTTCTGCGGCTTGCCGGCTTGCAATTCCATGCTGCGCACCTTGTGGGCGACGAGACTTGGTCGCGCCCAGAGGTAGTCCTCCTCCTTCGTCAGCAGATGCCAGCATAGAACCGTCAGCTTGCGCGCGACAGCGACTGCGGCAACCTGATGGCCGCGCCTGGCCCGGATACGGACGAAGAACGCATGCAGCGGACCCGGGGCCTTAGCGGCCGCCCAGGCGGCCTCCACCAGCATCGCGCGGGCGTGGCTGCGTCCGACCTTGCTGATCCGGCCATGATGGGCGGCGCCGAGGCCCGACTGATGCACACGCGGATTGAGGCCGAAATAGCTGACCAGCTTCTGAGGGCTCTTGAAGCGAGCGATGTCGCCGATCGCCGCCATCAGCCCCGCTGCCACGGCCAGGTTGACGCCGGTGATGGTGAGCAGACGCCTGATCGCTGGATCGTCCAGCGTGGTCTCGGCAATCTCCCGGTCGATGGTCGCCAAGTCCTCGGCAAGCCGATCGAGTTCGCGCACATGCCGCTCGATCGCGAACCGCTCATAGTCCGGCACTGGTTGGCGCGCCAGCAAGGCGCGGCCGCGGACGTTGAACAGATCGGCGTGCGGACACTTCGGGATCAGATGTGCATGAAGGATCGCATGCACCTCGTTTTTGATCCGTGTTCGATGCCGCACAACCTGGTAGCGGTGTGCGACCAGCTGCGCATTCGCTCGGTGGCGGCATCCGGCGTCCAGATCTCCGGCAGATAGCCTGCGGCGTACAGGCTGGCCAGAGTGCCCGCATCGACCTTGTCAGTCTTCACATGGGCATGGGCGATCGCCTTCACCTGAAGTGGGTTGGCGATGACCACCCGCTTCACGAAGGGGTGACAACACCCGTGACACCGCCATGCAGTTACCGGTCGCCTCGATTATCACCTCGTCTGCCGCCAGAAGGCTCTTACCAAAGCCCTCCAGCGCCGTTCGGGTCATGTCGACCCGCCCTCCATGTCGAAGTCTGCCATCTTCCCAGAAAACCACCTCCCCAAAGGTTCGGTGGATGTCCATTCCAATCACGCGTCGCATATGCGCCTCCTGTCAGAGCGAAACGACGGGAGCGGCGGGCGACACGACAACTACGGATTCGCGCTCACGGCGCAACCGGCCGAGTCGCAGAGGCGGCCAGCTACTAACACGAGCTCTCGGCTCATCGTGTGGATCGGCCTGCCCGCACCTTCGTGCTCCCGGTGCCTCCGTCCCGGATAGTCGCACCATACGCCGCGATCCTGGAAACCGCAGCCGGTCATCGGCACCGAGATCTTCATACCGGTTATTAACCCGATCGAGCATCTCAACGGCGAGATCAAGCGCAGGACCGAGGTCGTCAGTATCTTCCCCAATGACGATGCCATTGTCCGTCTCGTCGGCGCGTTGCTGCTTGAACAGAATGATGAATGGGCCGTGCAGCGGGCGCGCTACATGACACTTGAGAC
>NZ_RZRY01000903.1:0-2140 GCF_003998035.1 Mesorhizobium sp. M2A.F.Ca.ET.039.01.1.1
GGGCGACGGAGAGGCATTTCATCTCGTCTTCGCTGTAATGCAATTCGTCGTGACGATGGTCTCCAAAGGGCTCTATCGCCATTCGGAGATCAACCCTAAGGCGATGCAGGTATTTCACGCGGACCAGTACTCCTTGGAGGTGAAGAACGGCGGTCATAGTCAATTAATCCACAATGCCGGCAGCGAAATCGACACCATGATTGCCAACGCCAGAGCCGGACTCAGCGCGTGTGGGGCAAAAGGGCAGCTGGCAACATTGGAAAAGATGTCAGCCTGGATTGCCAAGCATCCTGATGAAGCTGCGAAACAAACGGGCTTCGAGGGTGGGCGCGACGATTTCCTGGATACACTTGATGATGCATTCTATGAGGCCGATGACGCCATGCCGATGGAGGATTTGCTCGCGCGTTGGATCGCTTCTTGGCCCGATCTGCAAATTGTCGATGATGACAACTACGATAACGCGATCGATCGACTGGTGCTGTCCAACCCTCAGCGGGAGGCCAGGCTTCTTCACGACTCGGTTGGCAAACTGGTGCGTCAGATGTTGAGCCAGCGCGAAGTCGGCGCCGGCCTCGCCTGCGCAACGATATCGCCATCGGAGATCAAGCTGGGGTTCGGCATGGCGAGGATGCTGGACATCGAAGGCGAAAAGCAGATGGTCTTCCAACTGCGTACCGACGCCGAAGAGCTCCGGTTATGCGCCTCGACAAAGACACACGTCGCAGTTTACGAGTATGTCGCCCCTGAAGACCCTCCTGTCATGCGCCCGGGTGACAACCCGTTGAGAGCGAACGCACCGAGGGTCGGGACACTGCTTGGACGCGCGGAGCAGTCAGAGATTGAGACAGTGATCCAGCTGTCCGAACAAAATCATGCTCCCGTCGCTGTCGACCTTTTGCTGCGCAAGGCTGGCTTCGATCCGCTGGGTGCCATCGTTTCTGCTAACTCGGTGGCGCAAACGGCGGAAGGGCCAGTTGTGAATTGGGTGGTGCTGGCCTCTGACCGGACCTTCCTCTCCCTGTCTTCACCAAATGGCAGTGTGCTCTTGTGTGGCGAGGTTTACGAAAAGCTCGCCGAGGCTACGATGCCTGAACTCGACGCGCACTTTGATCGCTCCGCCGCCGCTGGATAGTTCCCAACTCGCGTCTCACAGTATTCGCACCTAGCGACCTTGCTCATCCTGCCCCCATTGTTGCGTTGCGGGGAGGGGGGCTTTCGGCTATTGAGGCGCAACCTGAAACAGGGACCGCCCCCAAGCCCTATGACGCTTCTCGACTCGGTCAAGAATACGTTCGTTCCGATCCACCGCGAAGGCTATCCCTTCATCGCCGCCTTCGCCGCGGCGACGCTGTTTCTCGGCTATTTCTCCTCGGTCCTGTTCTGGATCGGGCTGATCCTCACCGCATGGTGCATCTATTTCTACCGCGATCCCGAGCGCGTCACGCCGGTCGACGACCGGCTGGTCGTGAGCCCGGCCGATGGCGTGATCTCGGCGGTGGGGCCGGCCGTGCCGCCGAGTGAGCTTGGCCTGGGCCCGGGCGAGATGACCCGGATCTCGGTGTTCATGAACGTGTTTTCCTGCCACATCAACCGCGCTCCGGTGCGTGGGCGGATCACGCGCATTGAGCACAAGCCCGGCAAATTCCTCAATGCCGAGCTCGACAAGGCAAGCGCCGAGAACGAGCGCAACGGCCTGGTCATCGACAGCCCGAACGGCACCATCGCTGCCGTCCAGATCGCCGGGCTGGTGGCGCGTCGCATCGTCTGCTGGGCCGAGGCCGGCGGCTCGATCGCCATCGGCGAGCGTTTCGGCCTGATCCGCTTCGGCTCGCGCGTTGACGTCTTCCTGCCGACAGGCGCCGTGCCGCGCGTCGCGGTCGGCCAGACGGCTGTGGGCGGCGAGACCGTGCTTGCCGAATTCGGCGGCACGGCGGTCACGCCCCTGGTCAGGGTTTCCTGAGCGTTGGGCGCGCCATTCAAGAAATTCGAGGCCCATGCCAGCGGCGGTCCGCGCATCCGCGAGATCCCGATGCGCATGGTGCTGCCCAATCTGGTCACGGTGCTTGCCATCTGCGCCGGCCTTTCGGGCATCCGCTTCGCCTTCGAGAACCGTTTCGAGATCGCGGTGGTCATGGTG
>NZ_RZRY01000904.1:0-2139 GCF_003998035.1 Mesorhizobium sp. M2A.F.Ca.ET.039.01.1.1
ACTGGCGAGCCTGGAGCGCGACCTGATTGGTTTTGCCTGTGGCAGTGTGGCCGGGATCACGCTTGGTTTGGCGATCGGGTTTTCCCGCATCATTGAACGCCTGCTCGGGCCGGTGCTGCTGGTACACCGTCAGATCGCCCTGTTCGCTTGGGTTCCCCTCATCTCGATGTGGTTCGGTGGCGGCGAGGCCGGCAAGGTCGTCTTCATCGCGCTCGCGGCGTTTCAGCCGGCCCTGATCAACACCTGGCAGGGAGTGTCCGGCATTCCGCGGAGCTATCGCGAGCTTGCCGACGTCCTGACCTTCGGCTGGTTCGACTTTGCCTGGCTCATCGCCATCCCGGGTGCGCTGCCGCAAATCTTCACGGGCCTGCATTCGGCGCTGATTTACGCCTGGACCGCTACGGTGGGCGCCGAGCTTCTGCTCAACATCGCACCCGGTCTCGGCGGGCGCATGAACGAGGGCCAGCACCTGTTCCACATGGATCTGCTGTTGCTGTGCATTCTGCTGCTCGGTGGCGTCGGCGTGGTCTTCAATGTCGTCGCTGGCGCCCTGGAGCATCGCCTTCTGCGCTGGAGAATCCCATGAGCGACCCTGTGGTCACGTCCGAACGGGGACGTCGCCAAAGCCACGCTTTGGAGATTGCTGATGTCAGCAAGAGGTTCAGGGTCGCCGGCCGGCAGGTCCAGGCCCTGTCGCATGTCCATCTTGCAGTCGGCGAGGGCGAGTTCGTCAGCATCGTGGGATCGTCGGGGTGCGGCAAATCCACTTTGCTGCGGCTGGTCCTCGGCCTCGACACTGATTATGACGGCGAGATCCGGGTCGATGGACAGAGGGTGGAACGGCCGGGTCTCGATCGCTCGATCGTTTTTCAGGAGCACAGGCTTTTGCCCTGGCTCAATGTCGAGGCCAATGTGGCGGCGGCGCTGCGCCAAAGCGGGTTGGCCACGGCTGAGCGGGGCCAACTCGTTCGCGACCATCTGCATCTCGTCGGCCTCGAGCAATTTGCCAAAGCCTATCCTGCCCAATTGTCCGGCGGCATGGCGCAGCGTGTGGCGATCGCCCGGGCGCTTGTCACCAAGCCGCGCTTTCTGCTGCTCGACGAGCCCTTCGGGGCCCTCGACGCTCTGACCCGGCTGCGCCTGCAGGACGAACTTCAAAGAATCGTCCGGAACGAGGGCACGACCGCCGTGCTCGTCACGCACGACGTCGATGAAGCAGTCTACCTTGGAGATCGGATCGTCGTCATGCATCCCCATCCCGGGCGGATCGCCACGATCCTACCCGTCACCGACGCAGTGTCCCGCGACCGCTCCGACCCGAATTTCATTGGCCTTCGCGACGAGGTGTTGTCCCGCCTCGGCGTGTCGCGAACCGGAAACGATGCTGCCGCCGAAGTTCGCCGCAGTGCCTGACCGCCGGCACTCAAAGCGGCTCTCGCCCTCGCTGAACAGGGAGAGTCGCAGTCCTGGCCAGCAACTGCCCTTGTTCGTTCCGTCCCAAGCCGGAGGCCATAAATTCCCGAGTTCATGAACCGTTGAAGGGTGGGGGCTGCCGAGAGTCCCTCGACGCTCACTCACAAGCCCAAGGGAGAAAGCCGGGGCAAAGTATCCCCTCGCCTGTCGCTGTGAAGAAGTTGCAGGCAATGCTGTTTCAGGCGCATGAACTCGCCTGAGGCGATGATCTCGGTCATGCGCGGTCTCTCGAAAGGTACGGTGATTTCCTCTCGGATCCGGCCGGGCTGCGGCTGCATGACGATGATCCTGTCGGCGAGAAGCAGGGCTTCGTCGATATTATGGGTGACAAACAGAATTGTTTTGCGGAATTGCTCCCAGATATCGAGCAGCAATTCCTGCATCCGCAGCCGCGTCAGGGCGTCGAGCGCCCCGAAGGGCTCGTCCATCAGCAGGAGCCGTGGCTGGTTGACGAGAACACGCGCGATCTCGACGCGTTGCTGCATGCCGCCAGACAGCTGACCCGGATAGCGCCCTGCAAAGCCGTTCAGACCGACGAGATCGAGCATTTTCTCTGCCTCGAGACGCCGCTGCCCGCGCTTGACGCCGCGCATTTTAGGCCAAAAGCGACGTTGTCTCGCGCATTCTTCCACGGAAAAAGCGTGTGATGCTGGAAAACGATACCGC
>NZ_RZRY01000905.1:0-2130 GCF_003998035.1 Mesorhizobium sp. M2A.F.Ca.ET.039.01.1.1
CACCGAAGCTGCGAAGCCGGCAGCGACCGCCGCCAAGCCGGCCAGCAATGGCCCGCACAAGAAGCATCACCGCAAGCATCACCGTCACCACGCCCGTAAGCATCATCACGTGAAGAAGCACGCGAAGCATCATGCCAAGAAGCATCCCGTGAAGAAGCACCATGTGCGCAAGCACCATGCGAAGAAGCATGCTGCGAAGAAGGCCGCGTAAGGCCAGAGGCGTTTCGAACTTCATGACCGGATGATCCCGGACCGCTTCCAAAGGGTTCAGGATCGTCGCTTCCCGAAAACGCCGCCCTCCCTTCCGGGCGGCGTTTTTTGGTTGCCTTAGTGAGGCATGATCTTCTCCGAAAACCGGCAACCACTTTTCGGGATCATGCCTTACTTCTTCTGCGGATGGATGGTGTCGCCGCGCTTCAGCATGGCCACCAGATCGGCGATCTTCTTCTTGCGCCCCGCCTCGGTCTTCATGTTGTTGGTGCGGAAGGCGAGCGCGAAGCGGTTTTGCGCCGAGAGCTTTTCCAGCATCGCTTTCGCCTTCGGCTCGGCATCGATCGCGGCCTGCATCATCTCCTTCGAGCCGGCATAGGCACGGTCCCAGCGGCCGTCGGCCTTGGCAGCCTCGACCTCGCGCAGGCCGTGCTCGGTCATGCGGCCCGCCTCGACCAGGCGCGCGACATTGTCGATGTTGATCTTGCTCCAGATGCTCTTTTTACCGCGCGGCGTGTAGCGCTGCAGGAAGCTCTTGTCGTCGAGCGACTTGCGCACCGCGTCGATCCAGCCGAAGCAGAGCACGACGTCGACCGCCTCCTTCGGCGTGATCGAGGCGAGGCCCGAGCCGACCTTGTGGATCTTGATCCAGACCTCGCTTTCAGAGGCGTGGTTGTCGGCCAGCCAGGCATGGAAGCTTTGCGCATCGGGGAATTCCCGGACCTTGTCCGGATCGACCTTGATCGGGGCCATTGTCACCTCGTTTTTCGCCGCCAGCAGTGTCGACGATTCCTCGGCGATTGTAGCGAGAGCTGGTGCCAGTTTCCGTCAACAGGCGTTAGGCTGGTCTGGCGGATTCCTCTTTTCGAATTGATGCGCTAACCCAAGACAATTTCTCCTAATTCTCCAACGACTTGAACAACCCCACACTTCTGTTGACTTCCACAGATGTGTGGAATACGCTATCTTTTATGAACGCAAGCGAATTCCGGCGCTGGCTCGCCAAGCAGGGATGCACCTTTTGAAACCCACCGCGGTGGGAGCGGTCACCTGACTGTTCGTTTTAAAGACAAGGTCTCGCAGCTGCCGATGCATGGCGGCGGCAAGGAGCTTGGAACGCGTCTGGTCGAGAAGATCAAGAAGGATCTGGGCCTGAAATAGAGGAGACCGTGTATGTGGTATGAAGTCGCTCTCACGCCCGACGACAACGATACCTGGCTGGTTACGGCGCCTCAATTCGACGAGGTGGTCTCGTATGGCGGCACAAAAGAGGAAGCCTGCCGCAATGGACGCAATGCCATCGAGGAAGCCATCGCCGCCCGAATTGCGCATGGGGATGATATCCCCTTCCCGCTCAAGGAAACCAAGGGCAAGGGATGGTTTGTGGAAGTCCCGGCGCTCGTCTTCCTGAAATCGGCTCTCTACATGGCCTTGAGGGAAAAGGGCTGGAGTCGGGCCGATCTGATGCGCGAGCTGAAATGCCAACGGGAGCATGTCGATCGGCTGTTCCGGCTCGACCACAATTCACGGCTCGACTCGCTCGAGGAGGCGTTCAAGGCGCTCGGCCATCCGCTGCGCTTTGACATGGAGTTCCACAAGGCCGCCTGACTTTGCCGGCGAGCCTGGGCGGCCGATCCATCATCGGGCCTTCCGATACCACTATCGGCTTCTTCCGTTTCCGCTTCGCGGGTTGGCCTGCCACATGACCGTCCATGCAAAGGAAAGGCATGGACATGGAAAAGATCCTGATCGTCGGCGGCAGTTCGGGCATGGGGCTGGCGCTCGCCAGGCGCTGCCTCCAGGAAGGCGCGCACGTCATCATCGCCGGGCGTGGCGAAGCGAAGCTGGATGCTGCGCGGGATGGGCTCGGCCGGCCGGGAGCGCTCGAAACGGCGGTGGTGGACGTCAGCCGCGAGGATG
>NZ_RZRY01000906.1:0-2130 GCF_003998035.1 Mesorhizobium sp. M2A.F.Ca.ET.039.01.1.1
AATGAAGGCATGTAACTCATCGATGACCACCGCATCGAGGCGCGAAAACATCTGCGCAACCTCCCCGCCCCTGCGGACGAGCAACGCCTCAAGCGATTCCGGGGTGATCAGCACGACACCCGACGGTCGCTTTCGTGCACGGGTTTTGGCGTCCGCCGACACGTCGCCATGCCATTTGTGCAGGAGGACGCCACTGCCTTCGCACAGGCTTTCCAGCCGCCGGTGCTGATCGTTGATCAGCGCCTTCAGCGGGCTGACATAGAGGATAGCGAACCCATCGGCGCTTCCTGCGTGCTCGCCATATCGGGTCAACAACGGCAGGAAGGCGGCTTCAGTCTTGCCGGCGGCAGTACGCGCGGAGATCACGACATCGCCGCCCGCGAGAATGACCGGGATGGCTTTTTCCTGCACGTCCCGTAGCGACGGCCATTTCCGCTGCCAAATCCAGCGCCTGACGGGCTCGGAAAGCGTGTCAAATGCGGAGGGTTGCAAGCTCGTCGTCCGCTCCGCCTTCGGCGTCATCGATTGGCTGGTCACCTGCACCGCCACGATCCTCCGCCACGTCCATTGCGCCGAGGATGTCTTTCCAATCTGTGCCGGGGTTTTGCTGGATGATCGCGAGCAGATCGACGAAGGCTTTCACCGTGTTGCGCGGAGTCCGAAAATAGGCCTCGCCGATCCGATTGGCGCAATGGTCCATGAATGCGTGGAGTGCCTCGTCCGGCACCAGCCATTTTTCCTGATCGCCGGCCGCGAACACGTCGCGCAGCCGCTCCAGCAGATGGTAGAGTTCCTCCGGCGTCAGGTTCGGCAGGTTGACCACCGGACCGGAATAGTCGGCCAGGCCATTGCCGGCAAAACTGTTCCCAGCCAGACGGGACTGCAAAGCTTCATAGGAGTAGAGCCCGCGCCGGGTGTCGAGCAGAAATTCCGGTGTGCCGCCCAGAATGAAGCCGATGCCCTGGGTCGTGCCCTGCAGGACATCGTTGAAGATGCGCAGGATCTGCTCGTAATTCTGTTTGCGGGCCTGGGCACTCTGCAGCTTGTAGAGGTTGACGAGTTCGTCGAGGCAGACCAACAGGCCGCCGAAACCAGCGAGCGTTGTGAAACGCGCGAGCAGCCTCAAGCCATCATAGAAGGACGCGTCATCGATGATGGTGCGTACGCCCAGATCCCCTCGCGCTTCTGTCTTGGTCGTGTATTCGCCGCGTAACCAACGAAGCGCGGCGTCCTGCAAATTGCTGTCCCCTTCCTCGTAGCCCCGCGCATAGGCAACGATGACGGTTGCGAAATCATAGCCACCGACCATTTCGCGAAGATCGCCAAGGCCTTCCTTGATGGCGATTTCTATTGTCGTCCCGTTTGAGGAAGCGCGTTCGGATGCTTTTTGTATGTAGCTCTCCAGAATGTTCCTGAGCGCGCCTCCGTCTGGAGCGGCACGGGTCGCAAGGCTGGTGGCGAGCTCGGCATAGAGCGTACGCGCCTGCCCGCCGGTGGCGTGGATGCGGCGATCTGGAGAAAGGTCGGCCTGGCAGACGGCAAGTTTGCGCTGAAGTGCGATTTGCCTGATGAGAAACAGGAAGAAGGTCTTGCCGGCACCATAGGCGCCGATGACGAGACGGATGCTCGACCCGCCGTTGCCGATCCGCTCTATGTCCTGGATCAGCGCCTCGATCTCGCGCTGGCGCCCCACCTGGATATGCTGGAGACCGATGCGCGGCACCACGCCGGCACGTAAGGCGCTGATGATGGTGTCTCGATCTCTCGGTTTGATAGGTGGGGTTTTTGTTGTCATGCTGACATTCCTTCGACAGAGACGGTGAGCGACGGAGGCTGGGCAGGAGCCTCGGAAAACAGGCTGGCATTGACGATGACAGGGTCCTCGCCATCCAGGACCAGTTCGTCGAAGCGGTCGAGGGACCAATCGTTGATTGCTTGCTTCGCCGCGCCGGGCATCAGATCGGCACCGCGCACCAAACGATCAAAATCCGAAGCCGTCCAGGTTTCCTGCTCGATCAGTTGCGACAGAAGCCACGCATAGCGTCGCTCCAGCCCGTCGAAGCGCGCATCCCCATTGGACGTCTCGATTTGCTCGATCGCGGGCTGAAGCTCTATTGGCGGTTCTGCTTC
>NZ_RZRY01000907.1:0-2128 GCF_003998035.1 Mesorhizobium sp. M2A.F.Ca.ET.039.01.1.1
CACCTAGCCTGCGCGGATTGGCCGGGCGCGCCGCCTGACGCATCCGTGAACCGATTGTTGATCGCACTGAGGTCACATTCCTGAGTCAGAAGGCCGCAAAAGCAACTTTTCACATCGAGCGGCGTTGCTGGGGCTGCGCTCGTTCGGGAGACAGGGAATGGACAGACTGCAATTCGAGGTGCCGGTGCGCATCACGCCCGCGCCCGGCCTGCCGGTCGAGGAGATCTACAGTGTCGAGCAGGCGCTCGATTTCCTGCAGGACTGGCCGAAGCGCAGGCAGGGCAAGATCTACGAAGCCGCCTTCAATGCCTGCTTCGGGGCGACGGTCGATGTGGCCAGCACCGAGGAAGCCTGCCGGGCGTTCGCAACCTTCTGCCGCGTCAGCGGATTGCTGGCGAGGGACGCGATGTTTCCCGGCAAGCGCAGAGCAGGGACGCATCGCGAGGCGCGCGCCTGAGTCTCTATTTCATCCAGGTCTTTCTCTGAAGATCGCGTCGTCGGGCGACATGCATAAGGCGTCGATCGCAGCTGGTTCAGCCGCCGAACGACACGCCTCGGTAGCGCATTCCCACCTGCACGCCGCGCACGATCACGCGCGACAGGATTTCCATATCCAGCGGCATTTGCGGACGCCACACGTCGAGCAGAAGAGCGACGCGCGGCTGATCCGAGTTGTTCATGACTTCGTGCTCGAACGTGTCGTCCCACAGCATGCACTCGCCGTCGGCGATGCGCCTTTCCTCATGGTTGATCATCATGATCGTTGCCGGGCGGCCGTCCGGCTGTTTGGGGATGGCGAGCCCGAGGTGAAAGCGCATGATGCCGCGGAATGGTCCGCGGTGCGGCGGGATATGCTTGCGCGGGGCGAGGAAGGAGACGGCCGCCGACTTGACCTCGGGGCATTCGGTGAGCAGCCGGGTCAGAACCGGCATCCGCGCGAGATTCTCCGGCACCGTCATGTCGTAGGCCTTGAGCACGAACATACGCCAGTCGAGCCCGTCATTGGCAGAGATATCGGCCTGCTCCGGCATGATGTCGTGGAAACGCGGCGCCTTGTTCAGCTTTGCCGCCAGCGCTTCATCGCGGATGTCCTGCCAGGCGGCGGCGAACTTAGCCGCATTGGGAAAATGCGTGCCGGCATCAAGAATGGCCGGCGCATCTATGCGCTTTTCATAGATACGGCGAACCAGATTGGTTCCGAGATCGTAGGCGCCTGTCATCTCATTACCTCAACGAGGCTGTTATATAGTGGGATATTATTTGCGGGCGTCGCTCACGGAGATTTGTTCGGGCCGGCGGATAGACCGCACGGCTCGCCGGTCATTGCGTCTTTGATGCCAGCCGCGGACCGGTGCGGACATCTATGATTTCGGGTCTGGCCGTGTCGATCGCGCCGTTCCAGCCACCGCCAAGCGCCTTGTTCAAGGCTATGTAATCGGTGGCGATCGAGACGCGGCTTTGCAGGACGGAATCGTCGGCGGAATAGGCTGAGCGTTCGGCATCGAGCACGTCGAGGAGGCTGGTCTCGCCAGCCTTGTAGAGCGTTCTTTCAAGCCGCGCGGCATCGCCGTAGGATTCGCGGAGGAGGCGAGCTTGCCGTTCCTGATGCGCTCCTGCGACAGCGAAACGGTGGCGTTTTCAACGTCTTCCAGCGCCGTCAGCACGGCGGCCTTGTAGGCGACGAAATACTGGTCGCGCTGGGCCTTCGCGACGTCGACGGCCGCCTGCAATTGGCCGCCATTGAACAATGGCACGCTGAGGGTGGGGCCAAAGGACCAGCCGATGGGGGAGTTCTTGCCGAGATCGCCGAGCTTGAGGGATGTGGTGCTGATGTCGCCGGTCAGGCTGACGCCCGGATAGCGCGCCGCCTCGGCCTGGCCGATCTTGGCGGTGGACTGTGCATACTGCCGCTCGGCCATGCGCACATCCGGACGGGCGAGCAGGATGTCGGCCGGGATGCCGGTCGGGATCGGCAGGCGGGGCGCTGGGATCGGCGTTGCGTGCCTCAAGCGCTCGTTGAGGGCCGCTGGCGGCCGCCCGGTCAGCACGGAAAGGCGATGCACGGCCTCGGCATAGCTGGCCTCCAGGCTCGGAACGCCGGCTTCCGTGCCGCTGGCCTGTCCTTCCG
>NZ_RZRY01000908.1:0-2126 GCF_003998035.1 Mesorhizobium sp. M2A.F.Ca.ET.039.01.1.1
GGCGTCGGCGCCCGGGATCGTAGACGCGCAATGTCGTGCCGTAGAAGGTCCACGGTCCGAGCGACGGGGAGGGACCCGCGTCGCGGGCGGGCAGTATCCAGACGTCCTGCAAGGCCCTGCCTTCCAGAACCCAGCCGAAATGCACCTCGCCGCGACCGGTGAGCTTTGTGCCGTCCTCTAGAATGCGCGTGGCATCGAATGTCCAGGCGCCGATGAAGCGGCCGTAGAGCTTCAGCTTTTCGGCGAGATCCGGAATGGGGTCGTCGCTGTGCAAGGCTTCGGCAAAGGGATTAGTCATGGTTGCTGCCTCGTTTGTCAGGAGAGGGCAAGCAATAGGGGCAGGCGGGGTTCGCCGCTTGGGAAAAATTGCTATCGTTCGGGCATGACAACAGCGCAGAGAACTCTGGCTTCCGGATCAGGCTGGCAGGTGTCCGACGTGGTGTGTACCGCCGCCGCGGGCGACAGGCCGTTCGAGGAAGGACATCGCGGCTTCTGCGTCGCCGCGGTGGCCAGCGGCACGTTCCGCTACCGCACGCGCCAGGGCACGGCGAAGCTGGCGCCGGGTGCCATCCTGCTCGGAAATCCCGGCGCCTGCTATGAATGCGGGCATGAGCACGGCGCCGGTGACCGCTGCCTTTCCTTCCATTTTTCGCCAGCCTATCTGGAGCGCGTCGTGGCCGAACTGCCGGGCGCGAAGCGGCTGGGCTTCGCCGATCCGCGCCTGCCGCCCTTGCCGGCGCTCGCGCCTTTGCTGGCCGAGGCGGAGGCTGCGCGCGAAAGGAGCGACAACGAGGCGTTCGAGGAACTCGGCCTACGCCTTGCCGGCGCGGTGGTCGCGGCTGCCGCCGGTTCTTTCAGAACGGCGCGGACACCAAGCCGCCGCGATCAGAAACGCGTTGCCGAAGCGGTGCGGCTGATCGAGCTCAATGCCGAGCGGCCGCTCTCGCTGGCCGAGCTCGCCGGCGCCACGGCGACGAGCCCGTATCATTTCCTACGCATCTTCCGGCATGTGGCCGGCATGACGCCCTATCAGTTCCTGCTCAGGACAAGGCTGCATCGGGCCGCCGTGCGGCTGCGCAACTCGGACGCGACGATCTCGACAATCGCCTTCGACACAGGCTTCAACGATCTGTCGAGCTTCAACCGTCGGTTTCGGCGCGAGATGGGAGAGGCGCCGGGCGCCTATCGCGCCCGGCGCGTTGGCTGAAAAAGCCTGCCGCTGCCCGTCGGGGGTCGTTCATGGCATGCTATCCTGTTCCTTGAGCTGCGGTTTCCCCGGACCAAGTGATTTGATCGCCGCGTCGACGCAGTGGAAAATGCGCTCAGCGCCGACGATGTCGGCGATGCCGAACCGCTTGAGCGCCGCTTGGGCGCGCAGCGATTCCATGCGCGCGATAGCAAAGACCGCACCTTTGTCGCGACAATGGCGGATGGTGTCGATCAGCGCCTGAGCGGCGGTATAGTCGATCTCGACGATGTTGCTGGCCTCCAGAACCACCAGCTTCACGCCCTCGCTCCTGGCGTCGATCAGGTCGCTCAGACCGCGCTTGAAACGGTCGGCATTGACGAAGGAAAGCGGCGCCTGGAACGCCACCACCAGCACGCCGGGGTGCCGCTCGCCCGGGCTGGAACCGCTCGGCGGCCACCAGACCGACGTGCCCGGTACCTGCGCCAGCTCGATCGGCTCGGTGCGCGTCGAGCCCCAGATGCCGTGCAGCAGCGACAGACCGATGCCGATCGCGACCCCGGTTTCGATAGGCAGGACGACGATGGCGATCATGGTGATCAGGATCAGCGCGAACTCGCCGAGCGCCTGGCGATATACGTTAACGGCGATCCTCCAGCGCAGGATATGCTGGGCCACGAACATCAGCACGCCGGCAAGGGCCGCTTGCGGCACGTTGGCCAGCAGGCTGCCGCCGAAAGCGCCGAGCCCCAGCACGATAGCCGCCGCGATCAGGCCCGACAGCTGCGAGCGGCCGCCGGTCTGGGCGACGATGGCCGTGCGCGGCGGGCTGGCGTTGACGGCAAAGGCGCCGAACAGGGCGGCCACGATGCTGCCCGCGCCGACGCCGACAAAGTCGCGATTGACGTCTGGCGCTTCGCCGTTTTGGGAAGCAAACGAG
>NZ_RZRY01000909.1:0-2122 GCF_003998035.1 Mesorhizobium sp. M2A.F.Ca.ET.039.01.1.1
CAGGTACTTACACTGTGGAAGGCGTCACCATACGCGATGTCTGCCGCCAGGCTGGCAATCCACAGCGACACGGTGGCGGCTGCGAACAGGAGCGCCTCCCGCATACATTTCGGACATTGGCCGATCCTGTAAAGAAATCCCATCTTGGGGGCGATGCTGACTGAATCACGCTTTTTCATGGTTCCCTCGTTCTTTTTTGACAACTCCGGGCGCTTCACTGCACGAACGTCAGTTCGGCTCTCTCTAGGCAGGCTTCATGTGTCAGTTGATCTCCAGAAACTGGTAACCACGTCTAACTCGCTGTCGCATGACCCAAATGGGGTGCTTTAAGAAGTCGCCCGATATCGGTCACTTTCGGGCAGCACTTGAGGCTTGAGGGGGCGCCAACGTCCGCCCTGGAACCTGACGGGAATAGCACCGTCCGTCAGGACACGTTGGACCGGGAGATTTCACCGCACAAGGCGAAGGTGGCGGACCTCCGGTTCGTGGACCAGCATGGCATGATGCAGAAGTCGTTCAGCATCTCATCCACTTCACCTGCGGTCAGTGCCTCTGAGTCGACGTTGGCGTTGACCTTGCCCCTCTGATCTAACCCGGTTTGAAGTTCGTTCTGGCCCATCGAGAGGACCAGGACATGAATCGTAGCCGCTTCTCTGAAGAGCAGATCATCGGAATTTTGAAGGAACACGAGGCCGGGGTATCGGTTGCCGATCTGTGCCGCAACCACGGGGTCAGTGACGCCTCGATCTACAACTGAAGGCCCGCTTCGGCGGGATGGATGTCTCCGAGGCTCGGCGACTGATGGCGCTGGAGGACGAGAACACGCGGCTGAAGCGGCTTCTGGCCGACGCCATGCTCGACAATGCCGCGTTGAAGGTCTTGTGGGAAAGAATGTATGGTCCGCCCCGTCCGTGCAAGGGTTCGCGACATCGCCGACGACGATTCCAGTTGCATAAATGTATCCGGCCTCTCGCGAGTGAGCTGCTGTTGCAGCCAGGCCATGATGAGATCCGCGCACGCCGCTCCCAATAAATGGTTCGGGCACGAAGCCCGCTTTTTTGCACAGGGCTTACGGCATGCTGATCCACTGTTTCGTCATCACTATTCCCGAGCCTTGCAATCGAGCCGGAGCGTCAGGCGAAAGCAGGGTCCCTGCGTTCGTAGAGCGCTCCCGGCTTGGTCAGGACAACCCAGACAATGCGCGCCATCTTGGCGGCAAGTGCGACAACGGCTTTGTTCGGGTGCATACGGCTCTGCAACCTATCAAGCCAGCTTCCCAGGCGATCCCGGGTTCGATCCAGGTGGCGAAAGCATGATCGCGCGCCATGAACGAGCAGCTTGCGAACGTAGCGGTTCCCGCGCTTGCTGATACCGAGTAGCTTCTGCTTGCCCCCGGTCGAGTATTCTCGAGGGACAAGCCCCAGCCATGCGGCCAGGTCGCGAGCCTTCTGGAACTGGCATCCGGTGCCGACGGCCGCCAGTTGTAGCGCGACAAACCGACAAACCTCTTGCGCACGACAATCAATGCCGCGATCATCACCACAGCCGCGACACTAGATTCTCATCCAGATTGACGCGCTCCTCTCTCCCGGTTTGTCGCGCTTCTCTATTCGGCGTGTTGAGGTCAAGCGCTATCGAGCTTTTCCGTGTCTCCGGCGTTCTGATGTCTTTCGCAGGGCCTTGCTTCTCTCCGGGATCGGCGTTTCGCCCTCCCAGTATGGGGTCAGGAGAATGAGGCGGCACAATCTACACATCGTCCTGGTCAGGGTGCGACCGGTACTAGCGCGACAACGAACTCGCCTCATCCATCGTCCCGCGAAGGACGTCCGTCCGCCAGCGAGCGGAACTCTCTGTCTCTCTCCTTCCCAGCCTTGTGGATCAGATGGCTGACGCCATGGTTTCCCGCGTCCAACGGAACTCGGTGCCGTCCAGCCACATCCGATGCATGACGACTCCCAGGCGACGTGCGAGCGCGACAATTGCTTTGCGCATTCCGCGCCGCTTGGCGACGTTCATCGCCCAGGCCTTGAGCCACGACCATTTCGTCACGCGAGTCATCAGCGTTTGGGCAGCCTCATAGAGCAACGTCCGCATCATGCCGTCGCCGCACAAGGATATGCAT
>NZ_RZRY01000090.1:0-14329 GCF_003998035.1 Mesorhizobium sp. M2A.F.Ca.ET.039.01.1.1
TGGCGGCGGCGATCTGCGCCTCGCTGACGGCGGAAATGTTCGGCGGCGTGCCGTTTCCGCTGGAACTGTCGGGTTTGCCGAATTTGACCGCCAGCGAGTATGTGCCGTTCCTGTTGCTGGGCCTGCTTGGCGGCGCGGCTTCGATCGCCATCATGCATCTGGTCAGCATCGTCGAGCGCGTCTTCGTGCGGTTGTCGATCGACGCGTCGGTCAGGCCGTTCATCGGCGGCATCTTCGTCGGTCTGCTCGGGCTGGTCACGCCGCAGGTGCTTTCGAGCGGCCATGGCGCGTTGCACCGCGAGTTCGCCATGAATTACGCGCTTCCGGTCGTGGCGAGCGTCTTCGTGATGAAGCTGGCGGCTTCGGCCATCTCGCTCGGCTCGGGCTTCCGCGGCGGCCTGTTCTTCGCCTCGCTGTTCCTGGGCGCGCTGCTCGGCAAGGTCTTCGCGGGCGTCATGGCGATGACCGCGCCGTCGGTGGGCATCGACCCGGCGGTAGCCGCCGTCGTCGGCATGACCTCGCTGGCGGTCGGCGTCGTCGGCGGTCCGCTGACCATGACGTTCCTGGCGCTGGAATCGACCCGCGACCTGACGCTCACCGGCGTGGTGCTGGCGGCCTCGATCATGTCGGCGATCCTGGTGCGCGAGACCTTCGGCTACTCCTTCTCGACCTGGCGCTTCCATCTGCGCGGCGAGACGATCCGCAGCGCCCATGACGTCGGCTGGATGCGCAGCCTCACGGTCGGCTCCATGATGCGCAAGGACGTCCGCACCATTCCCGCCTCGACCACGCTCTCGGAATTCCGCAAGGAGGTCCCGCTCGGCTCGGCGCAGCGCGTCATCGCCGTCGAGCATGCCGACCAGTATGTCGGCATGCTGCTGGTGCCGGAACTGCACAGCGACCGCTCCGACGGCGAGACGCCGGTGAGCGCGCTGGCCCAGTTCAAGGACGCGGTGCTGGTGCCCTCGATGAATGTCCAGACCGCGGCCGAGACCTTCCAACGCACCGGCGCCGAAGAGCTGGCGGTGGTCGAGGATTTCGACGAGCGCATCGTTCTCGGCCTGCTCACCGAAAGCCATCTGATGCGCCGCTACGCCGAGGAACTCGACAAGGCGCGGCGCGACCTGTCGGGCGAAGGTTGACCCGAACGACAGCCCGGCCAATAAGAGGCCATTTGGAAAATCCACTCCGCCGGCCATCTGATGGCGTTTTCTGCGCTTCCGGTGCTCACGGACCTGAATGTCCGCTCCGCTCCGGTTCTCGAAACCACCACCATATGACTCGCCGGAGCGAATTTCGAAACGGTCTCTAAGACGTCACTCCTGGAAGCCATCATGCAAGTCAAGCGCAACGGCGACATCTCGTTCTGGTACGCGGATCTGGGCGCCATCCCCGCGCCGCGTCCGCCTTTGCCAGGCGACATCGAGGCGGATGTCGCGATCGTCGGCGCGGGCTATACCGGGCTTTGGACGGCCTACTATCTGAAGAAGGCGAAGCCATCGCTGCGCATCGTGCTCGTCGAACGGGAGTTCGCCGGCTTCGGCGCCTCGGGGCGCAATGGCGGCTGGCTGTCGGGCGGTTTCGGCTGGTCGCGCGAGAAATATCTGAAGACCTCGACACGCCCGGGCGTCACCGCCATGCAGCAGGCGATGGCCGGCTGCGTCGACGAGGTCATCCGGGTGGCGACGGAAGAGGGCATCGATGCCGATATCCGCCGCGTCGACAATCTGACGGTCGCCACCAATCCGGCGCAGCTGGAGCGCGTGCGCGAGGAATGCGAGACGACCCGCTCCTGGGATGCCGATCCCGAACGGATCGAGCTGCTTGACGCCGAGGCGACACGGGCGCGCATCAACATCCGCAATGTCATGGGTGGCTTCGTCATCCGCGGCCAGGCGCGCGTGCAGCCGGCCAAGCTGGTGCGCGGGCTCGCGGCGGCGGTCGAGCGTCTCGGCGTTTCCATCTATGAGAAGACAACGGTCACCGCCATTGCCAAGGGCATCGTGGCCACGGACCGCGGCACGGTGCGGGCCGAAATCATCATCCGCGCCACCGAAGGGTTCACGGCCGGCATCCCAGGGGAAGAACGGACCTGGCTGGCGCTCAACAGCGCGCAGATCGTCACCGAGCCGCTGCCGGAAGAGCTCTGGCACAAGATCGGTTGGCAGGGGCACGAGCTGCTCGGCAATGCCGCGCATGCCTATTGCTATGCCCAGCGCACACGCGAAGGACGTATCACCATGGGCGGGCGCGGCGTGCCTTATCGCTACGGCTCGCGCACCGACATCAACGGCCAGACACAGCAGGTAACGATTGACCAGCTGCACACGATCTTGACCACGCTGTTGCCGCAGACCGCGGGGTGCCGCATCGATCACGCCTGGTGCGGCGTGCTCGGCGTGCCGCGTGACTGGTGCACGACGGTGGGGCTCGACCCGGCGACGCGCATCGGCTGGGCCGGCGGCTATGTCGGGCTCGGCGTGTCGAGCTCAAACCTCTCCGGGCGCACGCTGACCGATCTGGTGCTTGGCCAGGATACCGAACTCACGCGGCTGCCCTGGGTCAACCGCAAGGTGCGGCCCTGGGAGCCGGAGCCGTTCCGCTGGCTGGGCGTGCATTCGATGTATCAGCTCTACCGCATCGCCGACCAGCGCGAGGCGGCGGGGCTCGGCCACACGTCAAGGCTGGCCGCCCTCGCCGACAGCATCACAGGCCATTGATCGGCCAGAAGATCAGTGATCGATCGGCCCCTTAGGCGAGACAAGCGCTGTGCCAGCGGTGGTCGGGCGCTCGATCATGCGGCGTACGCGCGGCGGGTTCTCGCCGCTGTGCAGCGCGCGGATGCGTTCGCCGACCACAGCGTCGGCATGGGTGGCGCGGCGGTTGTGGCGGATGTACTCGACCCAGGTCGGCGTGTGGTAGTGCTCGATCCAGACCGACGGATCTTCGAGATCCCGCGCGAGCGTCCAGTTGCGGGCGCCGTCGCGGCGGCGGATGCGGCCGCGCTCTGCCATGGTCGTTAGGAATTCCGGCACGTCGTCCTCGCGGATGATGTACTCGATCATGACGGCGATCGGGCCGCTGCGCGGCTTGAGATCGAGCGACAGCGTCGGCTCCTTGAAGCGGTTGAGCGGATCGAGGTTGAGAACCGTCTGCTTCGGCAACGGCAGGACGAAGCCGATGGCACCGCCGGCAAGCATGGCGATCGCCGCCGCGATCAGCGCGGTCTCCGCCCCATGCGCGTCGGCGACGACGCCCCAGATCCAGCTGCCCAGCGCGATGCCGCCGAAGGTCGCCGTCTGGTAGATCGACAGCACGCGGCCGACCACCCAGCGCGGCGTCGACATCTGCACGGTGACGTTGAAATGCGAGAGCGCGATCACCCAGCAGGCGCCGCCGATGAGCAGGCCCGCTGATGTCTGCCAGCCATTGTGGCTGACCGCGGCGTTGAGGGCGCAGAGCGCGAAGCCGGCAAAGGCCATGCGCACCATCCCCTCGCTGGAAAGCAGCTGCCGCAATCGCACACTGATCAGCGCGCCGCCGACCGCGCCGATGCCGAAGGCGCCGAGCATGATGCCGTAGGTCAGCGCATCGCCCTTGAGGACGTCGCGCGCCACCAGCGGCAGCAGCGCCAGCACCGCGCCGGCGCTGAACCCGAAAGCCGAACCTCGGACCAGCACCTTGGCGATGTTGGGCGACATGGCGACATAGCGCAGGCCCGCTCCCATCGCCGCGCCCAGTGACTCGCGCGGCAGGGTCTGCTCGGGCAGCGCCGGCTTCCAGCGGGCGAGCACGACGATCAGGCCGATATAGCTGATGGCGTTGGCGGCGAAGGCGGCCGCGGCACCCGCGGCGGCGACGATGACGCCGCCGATGGCCGGGCCAACGCTTCGGGTGATGTTGAAGCCCAGCGAGTTGAGCGCGACCGCCGCCGGCACCTTGGCGCGCGGCACCATGTCGCCGACCGAAGCCTGCCATGACGGGCTGTTCAGCGCCGTGCCGCTGTCGATCAGGAAGGTGAAGGCCAGCAGCGTCCACGGCGTCATCCAGCCTTGCCAAGTGGACAAGGTCAGCAGCGCCGAGACGACCAGCATGAAGGCCTGTGCCACCAGCATCACTTTGCGGCGGTTGAAGCTGTCGGCGATGGCGCCGGCGACCAGCGCGAACAGCATGATCGGCAAGGTGGTCGAGGCCTGGACCAGCGCCACCTGGTAGGACGAGGTGGCGATCGTGGTCATCAGCCAGGCGGCGCCGACGCCCTGGATCAGGCCGCCGAAATTCGACACGAGGCTGGCCGCCCATACGGCTCGGAATATGCCGTGCCGGAACGGCGCCAGCGCGGAGACGCGTTCGCTTTCCGGCTCGTGGTCGATCATCGTTGGGCCTTCGTCCACTATTGAGGCACGCCACGCCGAAGAGGCCGGCGACTCGCCAAAGAGTGAGACCCAACAACAGGATGGCAAAGGCGAAAATGCGTCGGCGAAGCTTTAAACCAAGCATCTCGCTGGTCTGGACCAACCCCGGGCTATTTTTCGCCACTCGTCTCGGCGTGCAAGGCCTCGGTCAGGTCGCCTGTGGTGTCGCCGCGCATGTAGAGCCTGAGCAGCATTTCCATGCCGACGAGCCGCAGGCGTGACGTTTCCTGGCCCCTTGCCATGTCGATCAGGTCGTCCAACTCGGAGGACGACCATTTCATCGCGTCGCGCAGCAGACCGCCGCGCAGCAGCCCTTGCGTACCGGCCGAAAATGCATCGGCCATGTCGAAACCGATCTTTGCCGCACGAATGTTTTCATGCGGCAGATGGCGTTCGGCGACCTTCTTGAGCAGCCATTTGCCGGTGCCGTCGCGGTATTTTTGCCTGCGCGGCAGATGGAGGGCGAAGTCGATCAGCCGGTTCTCGATGAACGGCACCCTGAGCTCGACGGACGCCGCCATGCTCAGCCGGTCATGCCTGTGCAGCAGGTCCTGCAGATGCGAGTAGAGGTCGTAGAAGCAGCTTGCCAGGAAGGCGCGGTCGTCGAGCGGCGTGACCCCGTCCAGCCTGTCGAACAGCTTCATCTGCAGGAAATTCAGCTCGGGCGACAGGGCTCTGAGCGCCATGCTGCGCTCGGAGGGCGAGCCGCGGCCGATCGAGTTGCGGAACGGCGCGCGGCGTAGTTCGGCGAATTTGCGGTCGCGTCTGGCCTTCGAGCGGAACAGGCGCTGCAGCCAGGAGCGGCGCCAGAGCCGCATTGTCGATGCCTGCCATTTGTAGCCGCCGAAAAGCTCGTCGGAGCCCTCGCCGGTGAGCAGCACTTTGACGCCGTCGGCGCGGCACTGCTCGGCAAGCGCCAGCAGCGCCGCGTGGCTGGCATGCCAGCCGTCGGTCTCGAGATGCCAGACCGCACGCGGCCAGAGCTCAAGGAATCGGTTCCTGTCGAAAGGCACCCGGCGCAGGCCGACACCGACATGGCGGCCGGTTCGCTCGGCATCGGACGCCTCGCTGCGGCCGAGCTTCTGGTCGATGACATAGCCGTGCAGCTCCGGCCTGAAGCGCTTGGCGAGCGCGGTGATCAGGCCGGAATCGACGCCGCCGCTGCAGGCGGTGGCCAGGCTGGCATCGGCGATGCAATGCAGCTCGACACTCTCCTCCAGCAGCCTCTCGAGCGTCGCCATGTGCTCGGCGTCGGACACCTTGTCTTTGGCGATGCGCGCCGTCTCGATCACATCGAGGACATGCCAGAAGCGGCGCTTCTCGATGCCATCGCCGGTAATCTTCCAGAGACCGGCGGGCGGCAGCCGCTCTATGCCGTCGAAGACGCTGTAGCTGGAATCACGGCTCTGCCAGGCCAGCCGCAATGTCAGCTCGCGCGTGTCGATCCGGCGCGCAAAGTCATGGCAGGCGAGAATCGCCTTGTCCTCGGAGGCAAACAGCAAGCACTCGCCGGTGTCGGCGACCGACAATGGCTTGATGCCGAGCCTGTCGCGGGCAAGCCACAAGGCCCCGTCGCGGGCATCGAAATAGGCGAAGGAGAACATGCCGTCGAACAGCGGCACCGCTTTCTGCGGGCCCCAGTGATGCAGGGCCTGAAGCACCACTTCGGTGTCGGACACCGTGCGGAAGGTCAGGCCTTCCGCCTCCAGCGTCTTGCGTAGCGCGCGAAAATTATAGACCTCGCCATTGTAGCACAGCACGCCGTTGCCGGATGCGGTCAGCATCGGCTCGCGCGCGGCGGGTGAGGGGTCGATGATGGTCAGCCGGCGATGCCCGAGCGCCAAGCGGGCGTTGTTCCAGTTGCCGTGGTCGTCGGGACCGCGATGCGCCAATGCCCGCATCATGCGCGCGACATCGGAAAGATCGCCGCTCCCGATCGGATCGCGCTTTCGCCAGACGCCGGCTATTCCGCACATGGCCCGCCGGCCGTTCTTGCCTGATGCATCGCTTCTTGAATCGCCGTTTGCGACAAAGAGGCCGGCCGATGCCGGCACGGCTACAATCTAGCCGCAACAAACGTCGCCGCAAGCGATCTCGCGCCTTGCGAACAGGCCACTATACGCCTGTCGCGGCTTTGCGTCAGAACCCGTGTTCGATGCGCTCGAAGATAACGTTGGTGAAGGCCGATATCTGGCTGCCGATGAATGGGCCGGTCAGCGCCACCACGAGCATGATGGCGACGATCTTCGGCACGAAGGTCAGCGTGATTTCCTGGATCTGGGTCAGCGCCTGGATGAGGGCGATGCCGATGCCGACCACCATCGCCACCAGCACCACGGGGGCGGAAGCGGTGAGAACCGTCCACACCGCGTACTGGACGATATCGAGGGCATCGGCCTCATTCATGCGGGTACATCCCCAGCGGTCAGACTAAAGCGCGCCGCGATCCTTCGGATTCGCTCCATGCGCTTTAGGTCTTTGGTTTTACGCACGTCTTTATCCCGAAACCGGTTCCCACTTTAGGGAGACATGCTTTAGCTGGCCGGCTTGATCGAGACGCCGGCGCCGACCGGGACCTTGGTGCCATCCTGCAGCACGGCGATCAGACCGTTGCTGGAGAGCGTCACCGAAGCCACCGTGCCGGTGGTCTTGCCGTCGGCCGAGGTGATCGAGCGGCCGATCAGCGCGTCGGCCTGCGAGAGCGCCGATGACTGCATGATCTGGTCGAGCTTGGTGTTGGTCTGCACCGACTGCTCGACCTGGGAGAAGGTGGCGAGCTGCGCGACATATTGCGTCGAATCCATCGGCTTGGTCGGATCCTGGTTCTTCATCTCGGCGATCAAGAGCTTCAGGAACGACTGGTAGTCCACCGCCGTCTTCGAGGTCTGCTGGCTGGCCTGGTTGGCGCCAACCGGGATCGTTGTCGTCATGTCGACAGCCATCTTATGCTCCTACAGCCAGTGCGCGGGGCGCTTCGGGAATCTCGTCAGTGCCTTCGAGCGCCTTGCGCTCGAGCGGATAGAGCGCGCGGATCGCCTTCAGCGCCTCGTAGATCTCGTTCTCGCCGACCATGCGGTCGATCTGCTTCAGGCGGTTGCAGATGTCCTGGTTTTCGAAGCTCGCGATCAGCATCGGCAGCGAGCGGCGGAACATGTCGCGCGCCTCCGCGGCGCCCGCCGGGTTGATCAGCATGATCTGCACGATGAAATAGAGCTGCCTGAGCGGCGTCGAGGCCTGGTCGGCCTGGATCACATGGCTTTCGAGCAGGAACTGCACATCGTTCATCAGCTCGATAGTGACCTTGCGGTCGACGCGGATGACAGCGCCGTTGATGTAGATCTTCTCGTTAGGCTTCAGCGAGATCTTCAGCGTGTTGGTCATTGGATGCCGTCTCGGATGATCTGAGAGACCTCGATCAATCCTTCGAAATTGTTGGTGCGGCCCTGGCGGATGTCCTCGGTCTCGCGCAGCAGCCACAGGCCGATGGAGATCAGGTTGGCGCGCAGCTCCTTGGGGAGCGCGTTGTCGCTGGAACCGAGATCCTCGACGAAAGTGGTCCAGATGCGGTTGGTGAAATGCAGCGCCTCGACCGCCTCCATGGAGTCGGTGCCGACCGCGGCCGCCGCCGCCAGCATGTCGATCGAGCGGGTGAGCAGCTGCCGCTCCCGGTCCTTGGCGTCGGCGACGGAGTCGGTCTGGATGTCGGCGTAGGAGAATTGATACATCGTCGGCGCTCTGGCGTTCCGGTTTACGTGTTCAAGTCAGATAGTTGAGCAGGCTGAGCTGCTGCAAACGCGCGGTCAAGGCAAAGGATGTCTCGATATGCTGTGTCAGGTCGGCGACGCGGGTTGCTGCTTCCGCCGGATCGACGCCTTCGAGGTCGACAATGTGCTTCTCGAAGAGGTCGACCTGGGTCTTCATGCGGTCGCTGGCGTCGGACACCCGCTGCTGGGCAATACCTGTCTCGGCTCGTATCTGGGTGATGCCGCCGATGGCTTCACCGACCAGTGCCTGGGCGCGGCTGACGACCGCGTTCTGCGCGGCCTCGCTGATGCTGCCCGTCATCAGGCCGCTGACCATGGCGGCCGCCATGGCGAGCTTGCGGATGCCTTGGTCGTTGGCGCTGACCGAGGTCTGGGTGGTCTCGTTGAGCGAAATGCGGCTGGTGATCTGCTCGTCGGTGGCGCTCGACCAGTTGGCCTGCCAGCCGGAGCCCAGGAATTGCGGCTCGACCTGCGTGGTGATGAAGTTATCCATCTGCGCGGCAGTGATGTTGGCCGCAGCCGGGTCGGTCTGGGCAAAGCCGAAATAGCTGGTGAAAGCGGCGTCGAACGCCGCCTTGGCCGGCGAGCCGGCGGCGTTGAAATCGTCGATCGGCTTGACGTCGGTGTTGGTGCCGGCAAACAGATATTCGCCGTTGACGCTGGTGTTGAGGATGCCCGTCATCTGCTGCAGCGCCGAGGCGCCCGCGGTCCGCAGGATGCTGGTCGAGGAGTCACCCGACACGCCGCTGGTCAGCGCGGACAGAAAGCTCTGCGCGCTGTTGGCGATCTGGCCGAGCGAATCCTGGGTCGATTTCAGGCGCGCGGTGACGAGCGCGTTGGAATCGACAATGCCGTTCAATCGGTCGAGGTCGCGCTGGAAGGTGACGGCCTGGGTGGTGCGGCTGCCGAGCGCCAGGCCGATATCGGCGACCGTGCCGGTCTGTGATTCCTTGGTCGCCTTGATGAGCTCCGCCTGCATCTTCGCCTGCTGGTAGCGCAGCGCGTTGGATATGGCAGCCGAGGAAACGCCTGTCGCTTTCATGAATTATCCCACCGCCGCCAACAGGGAATCCAGCATGTCGCCTACCGTCTTCATCATATGCGCCGATGCCTGATAGGTGTGCTCGAGGTCGAGAAGCAGGGACATCTCCTGATCGATATTGACCCCGGTGTCGTTGGACAGCGCCTCGGCCGTGCGTGCGGCCAGCGCCTGCTTGTTGTCGGCATTGGTCGAAGCCTGCTGGCGCACGCCTTCGAACCAGCCGATGGCGTTGGCCGCATAGTCGGAGACGCCGGAGCTGACGGCAATGCCGGTGGACGTATCGAAGGCCATCGGCTGATCCAGCTTGTTGCCGTAACCGATCAGCAGGTCCGCATAGGATGCGCCGCCGCCGGTGTTGGCGACATAGGCCACGCCGTTGGCGCCGCCGTCGCGCAGCAGCGCGGGATTGCCGCCGGCGCTCGGATCAAAGGCGGCGTTGACGCTGATCGACCCGGCGAGGCCGTCGACCAGGGTGCCGGCGGGCGGAATTGCCGGCGCGCCGGGCCATGTGAACAGGCCGGTCGCGTTGGGCTGCGACGGCGCGGTCTCGGCAAATGCCGTGATCAGGCCGCGCGCGATTTCGTCGAGCTGGCTCTGCATGGTCGAGGCGACGCCGTCGCGCAGCTTCAACAGGCCCGCAAGCTTGCCATCGGCGGTGGTGTTGTCGCCGGTGCCCGCGGAAACCGGCACGTTGTCGATATAGATCGTGTTGCCGGGCGTGCCGGCCGAATAGCCGGACGACGGCGTGAAGGTCACCGAGCGCGGCACGGTCTCGAACAGCGTCGTGCCGTCCTTGGTGGTGATGACCATGTCGTTGTCGCCGCGCGTGAAGGTCGAGACCGGGACATATTCCGATATCTTCTTCAAAAGCGCGTCGCGCTGGTCGAGCGCGTCGGATACGTCCGTGCCCGAGCGTGTGCCCGAGATGACGGCCCTGTTGGCGTCCTGGAACTGGCTGAGCAGCGAGTTGAGATCGTTAACGGCGGTGGCGATCTGGCTGTCCGCCTGGGTGCGAAAATCCTGGATCGCCTTGGTGCCGCTGTTCAGCGAATTCACCACCTGCTTGGCGGCGTCGACGACGCTGGTGCCAAGGTTCTGGTTCGACGGCGTTGTGGCGTAGAGCTGCAGGGCTTTCTGCAGGTTGGCGATCGCCGTCGAGGGCGATGACGCGTTGTCGACCCCGTTGACCGACAGATCGAGCTGATCCATGCCGTCGTAAAGCGCGCTTTGGCCGCTCCATGCCGACAGCGCCTGGAGGTTCTGCCGAAACAGCAGATCATTGGCGGTACGCTGGATTTCCACCATTCTGGCGCCGGGCGCCGTGCTGGTCACCACGGCGATGCGGCGGGTATAGTCCGGGTTCGAGGCATCGGCCACATTGCGCGATACGACGCTGGTCTGCTTGGAGGTGGCCAGAAGCGCCGACTGGGCAATGCTTAGTGCGGAGGAAAGCGACATGCTGATCTTTCACGGGCGGCGCCCGTCGGTTATCTCTTCAGGTTGACGAGGACGTCCATCAGGTCCGAACCGGTCTGGAAGACCTTGGAATTGGCGGTGTAGCTGCGCTGCGCCGCGATCATGTTGGTCAATTCCTCGGCGATATCGACGTTGGAATTTTCAAGCGCTCCGGAGACGATGGAGCCGAGCTTGCCCTCATTGGCAAAGCCGATATGGACCGCGCCGGAATCGGTGCTCTGCACATAGACGTTGCCGGGCATGGCGGTGAGGTTGTCGGGACTCTGAACATCGGCAAGCGGGATCTTGTAAAGCGCCTTGGTCGAGCCGTCCGCGAACTGCGCGTAGATGACGCCGTCCTGGCCGATCTGCACCTTCTGGATAGAGCTCGGCGCGTTGCCGTTGACCTTGGCGTCGGCGACGGTGAAGCCGGTGCCGAGCTGGGTCAGCTTGGAGAGATCGAGGTTGAGGGTCTGGCCGCCCGGAACGGTGAAGGAGACGCCCGTGGTCGCGCCGGTGAGCTTGCCGGTGGTGGTGTCGAAGGTGAGGTTGGCCGATCCCAGCATGCCCCCCGTATAGGGGAACGAGGTGCCCGGGGTCGCCTTCGACTGGTCGAAGACCGCGACCTGCCAGGTGCCGGCGCCGGTGTTGGTGAAATAGACGTCGAGCAGCTTCTTGTTGCCGAGATTGTCGTAGGCGACCAGCGAGGTTTTCGACGTGTACTGGGCGGTCGCGCTGTTGGTGGAGGGCAGACTGCCGGCCGCGACCGGAGTGGCGCCTGCCGGCAGATTGCCGCTGAATATTCCGCTCGTGCTCGGCGTCGCCGTCATTTCCTGGTCGGAGATCTGCACCGGCACCAGGCCCTCGAAACCGTTGGCGGTCGCCGCCGGATCGCCATTGGCGTAATCGTAGGCCATGAGCTGGTAGCCCGCGGCATTGACCAGCCGGCCTTGCGCATCCGGAACGAAGGAGCCGGCGCGGGTGAGGTAGGGCGTGCCGCCGGCGTCCTGCACGACGAAGAAGCCGTCGCCGTTGACGGCAAGATCCGACACCGAAGTGGTGTAGGTCATGACGCCCTGGGTGCTGACGGCGGAGCGGATCGTCGTCGTCACGCCGCCGGAATTATAGGCGCCGCCGGTGCCGGGCATGATCAGGGACGAGAATTCGGCCGAAGAGCGCTTGTAGCCGGTGGTGTCGGAGTTGGCGATGTTGTCGGCCACCGTGGACAAGCGGTTGGCCTGCGCGTTCATACCGGAAACGCCGGTCCGCATCATTCCGTAGAGGCTCATCGATGGATCTCCGCAGTGCCTGGGTAGGAGGCCACAAAACTATGCCTCGTGTCTTGCGCGAGGCTGGCGCGGGATGTGCCTTGGACGTGATGGCGTTTCGTTGAATCGCCATCACGCCCAAACTCTTTGTTGGAGCATGATCTTGGTCCGAAAACCGCTTCCCACTTTTTGCTTTCGCTGACCTTCGGTTCGGGATCATGCTCTAGGACGGCCATCAAAACACCAGCCGGTAGCCGAGGAACCGCTTGGAATCGATCGGGTCGTGGCCGAGCTTCTCACGCAGCTTCTTGCGTAGCTTCGAGATGTGGCTCTCCACCACATTCTCCTCGACCTCTTCGTCGAAGATGCCGTAGATGGCGTTGAAGACCTGCGTCTTGGTCACGCGCCGGCCGCGGTTGCTGGCCAGATATTCCAGGATGCGCCGCTCGCGCCGCGGCAGCGGCAGCGGCTCGCCGTCGATCTCCGGATCGCGGCCGTCCATGAAGATGCGCATCGAGCCGACTTCGGTGTAGGCGGCCTCTTCGGAGCCGCGGCGGCGAATGGCGGTGATGCGGGCGAGAATCTCGCGGATATGGACAGGCTTGCGGACGACATCGTCGACGCCGCTCTCGAACAGGCGCAGCGTATGTTCGAGCGAGTGATGTTCGCTGAGCGCGATCACCGGTGCGCCGGTCCGGTCGCGGATCTGGCGCGCCGATATTGCGCCCTCGCGGCAGTCGCCGATGAGAAAGGCCCTGACGGATCTGAGATCGGTGTCGGCGGCGGAGTTCACCCATTCGCCGAATTCGCCTGGCGCGAAACCGGCCGTGGCCACGCCCTCGCGATCGAAAAGTGAAGAGTAGCCCTCTGTCACGAGCTCCCGCTCGTCAACGATCACGATCATCGGCCCGCCCTCCGAATCAATTCATTTGCCCCGTGGGGAAAGGGGTAGCCGGGTCGGCGAATCCTGAAAAACCATCATTTCTTGTAGCTATTTTCTTGGGAGTTTTTTTGGGAGCCGTAATAAAAGCGATTGTGCAAGTGTATTCGCGCCGGCTGTTGCGGGATGAATATTGGCGCTGGCGGACATGCTGGCGACGGCCGACCGGCATTCAGGGATATGCAACTATTGATTGCAAAATGTGCTGGCATTCGGCGTCCATTTGCCGAAGCCGGTGGCGACCATGTTGGCGATGACGCGGCAGACATAGACCTTCTGAGCCGGGTCGTTGTCGGGGCCGGCATGGTAGCGGGCGACGGCCAGCGACCAGGTCATGTGCCGTGCGTGCAGGGCGGCCAGGAAGCGTGCGGCATAGTCGACGTTCTGATGCGGGTCGAGCATGTCCTCGACGCTGCGGAAATGGTCGCCGTGATAGTGCTGGTTGATCTGCATGCAGCCGAGGTCGATCAATGTCTTGCCTTCGCGGCGGGCATTCTCGAAGGTGACGAGAGCTTCATCACGGCTGCGCGGGAACACAGCTTTTCCCTCTATATTCAAGGCATTAGGTTGAAGGCTGCCTTTCTTTCCGGTCTCTGTCAGGCCGACCGCATAGAGAATGCCGGCCGGCACGCCATAGCGATCCGCGGCGCGCAGGATCTCCGGCTCGCAGGGATTTGTGGCGGCGCTCGCGCCACCGGCCGCCAGGCTAGATATACATATCGTCGCCAGCGCCCTCGCGAAGAGGCGAAGCCGGGCGAGCAAATTCCTGTGCGCCATTGCTGTCGTTCCTTCCCGGTTGCCGGCCGCCGCCCGCGCCGTTGCCACCCGAGTTCCCGGGCTGGAACGAAGGCTGGTCGCGACCTGTCGACATCGGCATGGCGCTGTTGGCGTCCGTGCGGCTCGCCGCATGCGCTGCTATCGAAGGTTGCAGGATGGTGACCTTGTCGACGTCGAAGCCGAGGCTGCGCATCGACTTGACGATGGCATCGCTGTCGGTGGTGAGACGGCGATATGCCTCGTGCGTCTCCGGCTTCATCTCAATCGAAAGTTGCTCGCCCGATAGCCGCAGGCTGGCGGTGACCACCCCGAGCTCCGCAGGGTGGAGCTCGATCTTGAGCACGTGTGTCGGAACGGCAACAGAATTGGTCGTCTGGGAGCCTGCCGAGGCGCTTGCGAAAGCCTGCTGAACGCCGTTGTCCGAGGCAAGCACCTCAACCAGCGCCGACGCCGTCTGGCCGATCGGGTTTTGCGCCGGCGCCGGGAAGCTCTGCTGGCTGACGACTTCCATGCGTGTGGCGGAAGAAGGCGGCTTGATCGGTGTCTGCGGCGCGGCCGGCTGCGATTGTTGTGATGCCTTGGAGGCGGAAGCCGGTCGCCAGCCCTGCGGCGGCACAGGGCTGTCGGCCTGCGGCTCACTCCCTTGCGTCGGCAAGATTCCGGTTTCG
>NZ_RZRY01000910.1:0-2117 GCF_003998035.1 Mesorhizobium sp. M2A.F.Ca.ET.039.01.1.1
CCCTTCGCCCCCTAGCTATCGTTCCGATCCCGCCGCTCTCGCCGTGCCATTTTGGCCAGAGAGATTACTGCAGGGCTAAGAAGCGCTTGGCGCTCAGGGTAATGTAGCCATAGCTCTCGGTTATCGTGACATCGACGAGGAACGAGCAATCGTCTCCCACAACTGATCCAACGGCATGGTTTGGCCACCAGACTGCGTTGGAATGCTTTTTCTATCTGACGGCGAACTCGTAAACCTGGAGCAATAAAACTTAATTACTAGTTCAGCTTGTCGAGGCCGTCGGTGATTCGGAAAACGCTTGCGCCGCACGATGGGCTTAGTCGCCGCGCAGGATATTCGCTTCAAGAGCGGCCACGACGAAAGCCCTTCGGGCGATTGGCGGATGAGCCTCGCCACGCAACACCCGCAGGCACGCCTCCATCGCTGCCTTGCGCTTCTCCGTCTGACGATGAGTATCCCGGAGTAATATATTAGCGGCTTCATTAACATCGAACACGATCCGCTCGGAGCCACGTCGACCGGTTTGGATCACGACTGGCCGCTCAAACCTACTAATTCTAGCCATATTTGCCCTCCCCCATACCCGCCGTACGATAACAGGCAGCACACCTTCTGCTTGGGGTGTCATTGACATGAAGGTACGCGCAGGCGCCCCTTTAGGAATTAGTTCTTGATTCATGAGAGGGAGGTGCAACATGGCTCCCGATCTTTCGAGATTGCCGCGGAGGCGGTGTTCCAAAGGAACGACGAGGCTGCCTCCAGCTTGACTTCACTGACGCGGAAGTTGTGAACGGTTTGCCCGAAAACGAGACGCGGGTGATGTGCACGGCTACGTCAACCCGGTAACGGTTTGGAACTACGGTCTGAAGAGACTGTCGTCCGCCTCCTATTCCACCGTTACCGATTTCGCCAGATTGCGCGGCTGGTCGACGTCGGCGCCCATGAACTCGGCGGTGAAATAGGCCAGCATCTGGATCGGCAGCGCGTAGATGATCGGCGCGATGATCTCCGGCACTTCGGGCAGGACGATCGTCTCCGTCGTCTTGATCCTCGCCTGGGCAGCGCCCTTGGCGTCGGTGATCAGGATGATCTTGCCGCCGCGCGCCGCCACTTCCTGCATGTTCGACACTGTCTTTTCGAAGATGCGGTCGTGCGGCGCGATCACGATCACCGGCATGTTCTCGTCGATCAGCGCGATCGGTCCGTGCTTCAGCTCGCCGCCAGCATAGCCTTCGGCGTGGATGTAGGAAATTTCCTTGAGCTTCAGCGCCCCTTCCATGGCCAGCGGAAAATTGGTGTCACGGCCGAGATAGAGCACGTCCTTGTAGCGCGACAGCTCGCGCGAGATGCGCTCGATCTGCTCGTCGAGCTTCAGCACCTGGGTGGCGAAACGCGGCGCTTCGGAAAGCTCGCGCACCAGCTGCTTTTCCTGATCGGGCGAGATCGTGCCGCGCGCCACGCCCGCGCGCACCGCAAGCGCAGCCAAGACGGACAGCTGACAGGTGAAAGCCTTGGTCGAGGCGACGCCGATCTCAGGGCCGGCTAGCGTCGGCAGCACGACGTCGGATTCGCGCGCCATGGTCGATTCGCGCACATTGACGACGGCGCCGATTTTCATGCCGGCCTGGCGGCAATAACGCAGCGAAGCGAGCGTATCGGCGGTCTCGCCCGACTGCGAGATGAAGAAGGCCGCGTCATTGGCCGAAAGCGGCATCTCGCGGTAGCGGAACTCCGAGGCGACATCGATATCGACGGGCAATCGCGCATAGCGCTCGAACCAGTATTTCGAGATCAGCCCGGCGAGATAGGCGGTGCCGCAGGCCGAAAGCGCCAGCCGGCCGATCCTGGCGAAGTCGAACGGCAGGTCGAGCGGCTTCGACTGGCCGGAAACGAAATCGACGTAGTGCGCCAGCGTGTGCGAGATCACCTCCGGCTGCTCATGGATCTCCTTTTCCATGAAATGCCGGCGATTGCCCTTGTCGACCATGAAGCTGGTCGAAAGCGACTGCTGCCGCTTGCGGTCGACCTTGTTGCCGTCGATGTCGTAGATGGTCACGCCTTCGCGGCGCACCACTGCCCAATCGCCGTCCTCGAGATAGGTGATCGAGTTGGTGAAG
>NZ_RZRY01000911.1:0-2115 GCF_003998035.1 Mesorhizobium sp. M2A.F.Ca.ET.039.01.1.1
CGTCTGGCTGGCCTTGAAGCCGCGAATGGCCTTGCGTCATCAGAGAGCCTTGAAGTGGCTCAATGCTGGCCGCCTTCGTTGACTAGCGAGCCCGTTCCCGGCTGCGAGGGCGATCGTTCTCCTGCTCGAGGCTCGGCACGCGCACGACCCGGCAGACCTCAGCTCGCCACGTTCCAGCGCCAGCACTTGAACTGAAGAGTTCTATGGCCGTCCTGACGGTGAGCGCGGCGGTGAAGTAAGGCTCTACGCGGACATAGCCTCGGATCTCGGATCGACCTTGATGACGAACATCGTCGGAAAATTGGCGAGGCGAGGAGCCTCCTCCACTTCTGCTATGAGGCTGATCGAGTGAAGACCAACCGGCGCGATGCGTTCAGCCTGGAAAGGCTACATCGTGCAGGTAAACTGAAAGCGGTCCTGGGTACCACATCGCGGACCATGCGCGATCTCGTGCGGGCTCGAGAGGCTCAAAAGCGGTCGCGTCAGCAGCTTAGTTGTTCCTAGTTCGACGTGGCCGCATCTATTCGGGCCGCCCATTCTGGTCGCCGACGCATATATGCCGTGGATACCGACTTTGAATTTAGAGCATCCGGTCCACTTTATCGGCTTTATCGTGCTCAAGGTGCAGATCGCGCACACGATGAGCGTCGCAGCTAACGATTTCCCATCGAATCGTATCCGCGCTCCCCTGCACGAGTCCCCAATCGGGAAGTCCGTCCTCTAAGTGGCACTCCCTCCCGTTTGACAACATGCCAAAAACGGCTATTTTGTTATAACATCTTCAGTGGAGTGGAAGCGTATGAATAGCCTTGAGCAGATCGCCTGGGCGAAGGAATTCGAGGAGGTCCTGGCTCCGCCGGAAATGGCCAAGTTCGGACGCCGTTGGACGCCACCTTCCAGGTATGCCTCGGGCCACGAAGACTGTTTCCAGATAGAGTTCAGCCTTCTGCTGACGACCAAGCACTTCAAGATGCGTGAAAAATGCCTCGAAAATCATCGGGGCACTGATCGCCTAGTATTCCTCTATCATTTGGACGGACGCCGTACCATCTCGCCCTCAAACGGCGAAGCACTTGAGCTAAAGAAGCCCACGTTTGTAACCTACTTCCACCCTAAAGGCGTCGACGCGATAAGTCACTGGTCTGCCAGCCAGTCGGAGACGGCGCTGGCCCTCGGCTTTGACCCGCAAGATCCGCCACGCGTGGTGGCAGAGTTTCTTGATCAACTAACCATGCTGGAGGACCTGTTGCGCCATCCTGCGGGCCGATTTACCTGGATCGAGCTTCCGCTCTGTTCGGAAATGGAAAAGGTCGCCAGATCAGTCATATTTCGAAGCATTGGCCAGCGCTTTGTGCACCATTATATCTCGGCGAAGGCGAACGAGTTACTTTGCATCACCTTAGACAATATAATTTCATCGGTTTATTCAAGGTCCGGCGCCGCCCTGAGCATGGGTGAGAAACTGGAGCGCATCAAAAACATTCTTGATGGCGATCTGCAGAGTAAAATACCGATCTGTAACATTGCAGAAGAATTTGACATACCGAGCCGTATCATCAACAAGGCATTTGCGGACCGGTACGGTATCAATGCCCAAGATTATCGAACTATGGTGCGATTATCAAAGGCTGTCGATCTGCTCCTTAAAACCGATATGCCGCTTAAGATGGTCGCCTACCATATCGGCTACGACTATGCTTCCAATTTCTGCATGGCGTTCAAGAAACACTATGGCTACACACCCAAGGAAATTAGAAGGACCGATCTACTGCGGGATGCTGCCAAGTGATAGATTTGTTGAATTGCGCTATGATATTCACGAACAATTCGTGCGAGATCGGCGGCCAGTTGGCGGCCTCCGCTACAGGTTGCATAACAACCCATCGCGTTAGATAACTATTTTGGATTTCCATCGTGTGTTCTCCATGTCATTTGGTGGGGCCGCACGCGTGAGGATTGTCATGCGGCTTCGACTTCAGGTGAAATGGAACTGACGATGACCGAAAAAGCACCCGCTGCCGTCTGCGACACCTTGATCCGCAATGGCTATCTGATCACAATGGACATTCAGCGTGCGGTTTATGCTTGCGGTGCGGTGGCGATTAACGGCAACGC
>NZ_RZRY01000912.1:0-2112 GCF_003998035.1 Mesorhizobium sp. M2A.F.Ca.ET.039.01.1.1
GCAGCGACACGAATGCCTTGCCGACATCGGCGTCGCCCACCATCACGGCGACCTCGTCGGCGGCGAAATATTTCTCGACTAGGCTGGCGAGCAGGTCCGAAAACTTCGGCGTCAGCTCAGACGGCTTGATCATGACGCGATTGCCGGCCGCGAGCGCCGCGGTCGCCGGCGCGACGGCGAGCTGGAAAGGATAGTTCCAGGGCGAGACGATGCCGACGACGCCGAGCGGCTGCGGCAAAAGGCGGTTGCGCCCCGGCATAAACGGCAGGCTGGTGGCGACGCGGCGCTCGCGCATCCAGGCGCTGAGATGCGACAGCGCATGCCTAATGCCGGCGCGCACGACGAACAGTTCGGCAAGCCGCGTTTCCTCAGCCGAGCGGGCGGAGAAATCGCTGTCGATCGCCGCGCAGATCTCGGCTTCGTGCTTTTCGGTGAGCGCCAGCAGGCGGTTCAGCCGGTCCTTGCGCACATCCAGCGTCGGGAACGGCTCCTTCTCGAAGGCCCGGCATTGCGCTTCAAACCGGACGCCAAGAGCGTTCTGCCTCGTTTGCAGCATCGCAACCTCCCCTTTACGTTCAGGTAAGACTACATCGCGCCGCGGGCATGATCCAGCGCCCCGCCGGTTCCGTTGCGGAAGATGCTGACAGCCGGGACGGACTTGCTGACAGGCATGGATGACCTTAAGCCCGACGCCGCGCCGACTCCGGCTTGATATGCGCGGCGAGGAACTCCTTCACCCGGCGCCCCGGCGCCGGGCCGCGCAACGGCTTGAAGCCGTCGTCAAGCTCGCCTGAAAGATCGAGTGTCGGCCGCTGACCGACGGCGTCGTAATTCTCTTCCAGCCAGTCGCTGGCAGCACTTCGGCCGAGGTCGCGCAGATAGGCGATGAAGGCCCATTCGGCATTGACCTTGGACGAGGCCGAGAGGTCCTTGAAAGCCTCGTCGGCATCGATGCGGTGCATACGGATGTCGCGATATTCGCCATGCGGCAGGCGTCCGGCCGCGATCAGCTCCTTGACGAAGGCGATCGAACGGAATTCGCGCAGCAGGCCGGCGTTGAAGGTGATCTCGTCGATGCGGTTCTGGATCTCGTTGGCGCTTTTCGGCGTGCCTTCGCGCACCACGGGATTGATCTGCACCAGAAGCACATCCTCGGTTGCCGCCGCCTTGAAGAACGGAAAGAGCGCCGGATTGCCGCCATAGCCGCCATCCCAATAGGGAACGCCCTTGATCTCCACGGCGCGGAACAATTGCGGCAAGCAGGCCGACGCCATCACCGTGTCGAGGTCGATCTCGCCGTCGGAGAAAACGCGCAGCTGTCCGGTCTCGACATTGGTCGCCGAGATGAACAGCTCCATCGACTTGCAGGCGCGCACATTGCCGAAGTCGATCTCCTTCTCCACCACATCGCGCAGTGGATTGAGGCCGAGCGGATTGGCGACATAGGGCGAGAACACCCGCGACATCGTGTCGAAGAAAAGATAGCCCGGCGTGTTCTCGATCGACCAGTTGCCCCACGCGACGTCCCACGGCATGCGCTGCACCGGGCTGAAACGGCCCTTCGAGGCCACCGCCCGCCAGAAATCGTCGAGCTTCTTTCGCGCGCCTTCCACGCCGCCCCGGACAAAACCGTCGGCCAGCGCCACCGCGTTCATAGCGCCGGCGCTGGTGCCGGACACCGCCGCGATCTCCAGCCGCCCATCCTCCAGCAGCCGGTCGAGCACACCCCAGGAAAAGGCCCCATGCGAGCCGCCGCCCTGCAGCGCGATGTTGATCTTCTTCTTTTCCTCCGCCTTGCCGTTCTTCGCCATGGCGTTCCTTGTCTTGATGCGCTGGCCTGCCCCTGCGTCATGTTGCAAGGGCGGCTTCTGCCTGCCCATGTTGCAGTGCAACATATAAGGACGAACCAAGGCAAGAACACGAACACACAAGCGTGATCGGATGAAATTTTGGTCGCGAGACGCTCTTTTCCTCGCCCCACGAAAGTGCAGGGCTGTCCGGGGAAAGTTAGACATAGTCGAGGCTCATCTGATCGGGAGAGCAGCGGGGGTACCTTCGACTTGGATTGACGGGCGGCGGTTTGTCGATGGCGGCGATGTGGCGCCGCTCGAA
>NZ_RZRY01000913.1:0-2109 GCF_003998035.1 Mesorhizobium sp. M2A.F.Ca.ET.039.01.1.1
GGGCAACCCGGACACAATTAATGGAACAGGACCATGAACTTGCGCACACACTTCGCTGCGATCGCCCTGGCGGCTGCCGTCTTCGTTTCGGCCGCCCAAGCAGAAACCATTCGAGTGGCGGTCGGCACACAGGACACGACGATCAATACTGCGACCGGCGGGCTTCTCATCCGCGAATTGAATCTTCTTGAAAAATACCTTCCGCACGACGGCAGGTACCAAGCCGCCACCTACGACATTCAGTGGAAGAATTTCACGAGCGGCGCGCCAATCACCAACGAGCAACTCGCGGGCAAGCTCGATTTTGGGGTGATGGCAGACTTTCCAGGTTCGTTGAACGGTCTTGCGCACCTCAAGGCGGGAAAAAAGAGCCTTTTCATTGCGGTGCTTTCGGGAAGCGTCAATGGCAGCGGCAACGGCATCGTCGTTCCAGCCAATTCACCCATCCAATCCCTGTCGGAGCTAAAGGGCAAGACGATCTCGGTGCCATTTGCTTCGACTTCGCACGGGATGTTGTTGCGAGCCGTGCAGGCGCAAGGCTGGGATGCCGAAAACGACGTCAAGATCATTACCCAAGCTCCCGAGGTCGCCGGTCCATCTCTCAAGGCGGATCAAATTGACGCGCATGCCGATTTCGTTCCGTTTGCGGAGCTCTTCCCGTGGCGCGGTTTTGCCCGCAAGATCTATGATGGTTCGCAGGCAAAGGTGCCAACCTTTCACGGCGTCTTGGTCGATGCTTCCTACGCCGAAAAATATCCCGAGGTCGTCATCGCCTACCTTCGTGCTGCGATCGAGGCAGACCAGCTCATCGGCAGAGAGCCCGAGAAGTACAGCGAGCTGATCGGGAAGATCACGGGCGTCGACGCCGAAGTGGACTATCTGTTCCACGGTCCGCTTGGATTGCAGACCCGCGATCTGACGTGGAAGCCAGAGTATCGACAGGCCGTGGCCACCGCAATTGGGACTCTTAAGCTCCTCAAGAAGGCGGACACCTCTCTTGATGTCGACACCTTCGTCGATGATCGTTTCATTCGAGCGGCGTTCAAGGCGTCAGGCTTGGATTATGAAGCGGCGCTGAACAATTACGAGCAGCTGCCGTTAAAGGCCAACGATGCTTCAACGGGTCAGCAGATCAACGATCCCAAGCGCGTCGCCGAGATCTGGGTCGAAGGCGAACCGCGGGTCCGACATTACGCCTCGCCGGAAAATGCCTTTTTGGCACTCAAGTCAATAGAAGGCGAGGGCAAGGCCGTAAGGGTATTCTATGCGCAGGACCGCGACAGCGGCATCAAGCTCTTAGGCAACCAGGCCTGGTTCGTGCGCTCCGATAGCGGCGTGGTCAGCGCGTTCCTTCTCAAGGAAAAAGCCGAGAGTTGGGCCAAGGCGAATGGGGGGAAGGTGCTGGATTTTGCCGGCGTCAGAGCTGCCTTGGTGGCAAGCAATCAAGGCGACCAATGATCGACCTGCAACTCGGCCGCTGGCTACGCCGGGCGTGCTCTCTCGCCATCTGCCTCTCTTTTGGCAGATGGCCACCACTCTGAAATTGGACTTCGGCATCGTTACCTTTTCGAATGTACCGCTTCCGGCAGACGTTGCGTCGGCTGCCCTTGAGTTCTTCCACTCCCCGCGGCTCTTTTCTCATGTGGTCAGCAGCCTTGAGCGCGTCTTCGCAGGCTATGGAATCGCCGCTGTGGCGGGCGTCACATTGGGTCTGCTGATCGGTCGATTGCAATTTGCCGGAGATTTCCTACAGGCGCCTCTCGAGCTGTTGCGCCCGATCCCTGCTGTAGCATGGATCCCGCTGGCGGTTCTGATGTTTCCGTCTTCCGAGCTTTCGATGATCTTCATCACTTTCACGGGCGCTCTCTTTCCAATCCTGATCAACACCGTCCACGGGGTCGAAAACATCGATCCTCGGCTGATCGCATCCGCACGCAGCCTGGGCAGCGCCCGCTCAGCCATGCTCCTGGAGGTGATCATCCCGGGCGCCGCCCCGAGCATTGTCACCGGACTGGTGATCGGGATGGGCACGTCCTGGTTCTGCCTGGTCACCGCGGAAATGATCTCCGGTCAGTACGGCATCGGCTACTACACCTGGGAATCCTACAC
>NZ_RZRY01000914.1:0-2103 GCF_003998035.1 Mesorhizobium sp. M2A.F.Ca.ET.039.01.1.1
CGCTGCACATCGAGCCGGGCAACCGCGTGCTCGAGATCGGCACCGGCTCGGGCTACACGGCAGCGGTCATGTCGCGGCTTGCCGCGCGCGTCATCACCATCGACCGCTATAAGACCCTCACCGAGCAGGCAAAGCAGCGCTTCGAGGCGCTTGCCATCAGCAACGTCATCGTCCGCCAGACCGACGGTTCCAACGGCCTGCCCAATGAAGGGCCGTTCGACCGCATCGTCGCTTGGGCGGCCTTCGACAGCCTGCCGCGCTTCCTGCTCGACCAATTGTCGAGCGGCGGCATCGTCATCGCGCCGATCGGCCCTGAAGAAGGCGAGCAGGTGCTGGCCAAGCTCACCAAGGTTGGCAGCCGCTTCGAGCGCGAGGACATCGGCATGGTCAGGCTGCAGCCGATCCTGCGTAGCGTCGCGGCGGTGATCTAGGGGCGGGGCCGATATTCAGGTGAGCCCGGTCTGCGAACGGTGGTCTCCTGCGCTTCCGGTGCTCACGTACTGCTAGTACGCTCCGCTCCGGTTCTCGGACACCACCATTCTCGACTCGGGCTGACCTGAATCTCTGCCCCGGCCCGCGGCCCGAAATGTTTTAAGAAAATTTTCGTCGGATTCTAAGGGGTTAACCCGGCAGTAACATTAACGCGCTTTAATCAGGGCCAGTTTGTACCGGGTCTGTGCGGGTTAGTGCGATGCAATTCAATCACTTGAAAGCAAACAGACGCAATCTGGCGCGCGGTTGCGCCGTGCTGATGATTGCCGGCGCGGCGGCCGGGTGCAGTTCCCAGTCGATGCGCTTCAACGGTGTCGATGATGTCTTCACGTCATCCACCAACAATCAGCGCGCCATCATCAACAAGCAGAATGTCGACCAGCCCTATCCGGGCGACACGGTCGCGCCTGCGCCGGTCGATGGCACGCACACCCAGTCGGTTAGCCGCTCCAGCCTCGAGCCGGTCACGACCCAGCAATTGCCGCCGCCCTCGGCGCCGGCTACGGCAAAGCCGATGCGTACCGCTACGGCTCCCGCCCTCGCGCCGGCTCCGGCGCTTGCGCCGGCACCGCATCTCGACAGGACGGCCACCGGCACGGTCACGCCGGCAAAACCGTTCAAGACCGCCGAGCCTGACGCGGTCCGCAACGCAAGTGCTGCGCCACATGCGACCGAAATCGTTGTCCGGGACGGCGAGACGCTTTCAGGCCTGGCCGCGCACTACCACGTGCCGGCCGATGCTATAGCCAAGGTCAACGGGATCGATCCGAAGAAGGGCATCCGGTCCGGCCAGAAGATCGTCATCCCCGCTTATGCCTATTCGAGCAAGGCGGAGCCGAAGGTTGCGGACGGCAAGCCGGCGAACACGCCGAAGCAGCCCGCGCCAGAAAAGGTCGCGGTGCTGCCGCAGCAGCCGAAGGTCAAGGACGGCAAGGCGGCCGCTCAGATCGATGCGTCTGCTGCGGCCACGGGCTCCAAGAACCCCAAGCCCGCGCCGCAGGTTGCCGAGGCAAAGCCTGCCGGCGCCGGAGGCACCTATACTGTCCAGCAGGGCGACTCGCTGTCGTCGATCGCCAGGAAGACCGGCATCAGCGTCATGACGCTGAAGCAGGCCAACGGCATGCAGGACGGTTTGCTCAAGATCGGACAGACGCTCAAGGTTCCGGCCGGCGGCACGGTCGTGGCGGCTGCCAAGCCGGCGGCCACCACCGCCAAGCCCGCGGTCGATCCGGTGACGACGGCGACGACGCCGCCGCCGGCGAAGACCACCGAGACGCTCGCCTCCTACACGCCGCCTAAGAAGGATGCCAAGGTCATCCAGCAGGCCGAGGACGACAACGCCGAGGCGCCCGATGCGACCGGCATCGGCAAGATGCGCTGGCCGGTGCGCGGCCGCGTGATCTCCAGCTTCGGCTCCGGCAAGGACGGCGTCGACATCGCGGTGCCGGAAGGAACGCCGATCAAGGCAGCCGAGAACGGCGTCGTCATCTATGCCGGCGACGGTCTCAAGGAGTTCGGCAACACCGTGCTGGTGCGGCATGAGAACGGCCTGGTCACCGTCTACGGCCATGCAAGCTCGATCGAGGTGCAGCGCGGCCAGAAGGTCAAGCG
>NZ_RZRY01000915.1:0-2103 GCF_003998035.1 Mesorhizobium sp. M2A.F.Ca.ET.039.01.1.1
GGCGATGGGTCATGGCGACGACCTGATCATCGCCGACACCAATTTCCCATCCGATTCGGTGGCGCGGCAAACCGTGCTCGGCAAGCTCTTGCGCATCGATGCGACGGCGGCCGACGCGGTGAAGGCGGTGCTGTCGGTCTATCCGCTGGATACGTTCGTCAACGATGCCGCGGCGCGCATGGAGATCGTCGGCAAGCCGAACGAAATCCCGCCGGTGTAGAAGGAGGTCCAGAAGGAGATCGACGCGGCCGAGGGCAAACCCTGGCCGATGATCTCGATCGAGCGCTACGCTTTCTACGAGCGCTCCAAGAAGGCCTATTGCGTGATCCAGACCGGCGAGCGCCGTTTCTATGGCTGCTTTGCCTTCCGCAAAGGCGTCGTGCCGCCGGATGCGGAGTAAGGACATGGCCGCCGCCAAGCCTGTCGTCATCCTGGGTGTGTTCGTCGCCGACACCGCCTATCGCGCCGATCGCCAGCCGCGCATGGGCGAGACGATCCTCGGCAATTCCTTCAAGCTCGGGCCGGGCGGCAAGGGCTCGAACCAGGCGGTGGCGTCCGGCAAGCTTGGCGCCGACATCACTTTCCTGACCAGGCTTGGCGTCGATGCCTTTGCCGACATGGCCAAGCAGACCTGGAGGGATGCTGGCGTCAAGAGCGCCGTGATCGACACGCCGGACAGCTATACGGGTGCTGCCTATATCTTCGTCGAGGAAGGCACGGGCAACAATGCCATCATCGTCAGCCCGGGCGCGGCGATGCTGATTTCCCCCGCAGACATCGAGACGCATGCCGGCCTGATCCGCTCCGCCGGCGTCTTCGTCACGCAGCTCGAGCAGCCGATCGACGCGGCCTTGAAGGCACTTGAGATCGCGCGCGGGGCAGGGGTGACGACCATTCTCAATCCCGCGCCGGCCGCGAGCCTGCCGGACCGTATCTACATGCTCTGCGACTATGTCACGCCCAACGAGACCGAGGCCGAAGGGCTGACCGGCATCAAGGTGTCGTCGGTCGACGACGCCCGCCGCGCCGCCGACGCTCTGCTGGCCAAGGGTGTCGGGGCCGTCATCGTGACGCTGGGAGAAAAGGGCGCGCTTCTGCACAGCAAGGACCGATCCGAGCATGTCGGCGCCGTAAATGCCGGCCCGGTGGTCGAGACCACCGGGGCGGGCGATGCCTTCAACGGCGGTCTTGCCGCCGCTTTGGCAAAAGGCGTCGAGCCGCTGGAGGCCGTGCGCTTTGCCTGCGGGGTCGCCGGCATTTCGGTGACCCGCCCCGGCACCGCGCCGTCTATGCCGACATTGCAAGAGGTCGAGGCGCTGCTCGCGAAGGCATGAACTCGTAGTTCGGCCGGTTTATTAGCGGCCCCTTGACCGGGAACGCTCCTGAAGCGAGCGCGTTCATCCTCCTGGTTTGCAACGCCGGAACGGCAGGATGAAGAAATCTTACGAAAAACCCACGCTCGTGAAGCGGCAGAAGCTCACCGAACGGACGGCCCAGATTGTCGCTTCCGGCGTCGTCCTGGGCGAATGATTTCCTTGATCGGGCTTGGATAGCGCTACAGAATCCTGCTGGTCAGTTCCAGCATCGTCGTTGCGCCTTGCTCGCTGCCGGGCATATGCACGACGCGAAGGACGCGGAGGTCCCTGTTCGTTCCCTCGACCGGTATCGACACGCTTTCGCCGACCCGCGGCAATTCCTGGAAAGCGAGCTCGTCGACATCCCTCTCCTCGTCGATGGAAATCCGACATCTCACAGCCATCTGACTTCTCCCGTTTTACCCGAGGGCTGAACGGGACAAGGTTGAAATGGTTCCGAGAAGGCCCTCAGTTGGCAAACCTGCCGCGATATTCGCGCGGCGTCAGGCCTTTTAAAGCCTTGAATTGACGTCCGAAATTGGCCAGCGACCGATAGCCGACCTGCTCGGCGATGTGGGCGATCTGCTTGTCGCCCTCCGTCAGGAGGGCGCAAGCCTTGCCGATGCGCAGCCGTGTCACATACTCAGTCACGGTCAGCCGCGTGTGTCGGGTGAACATCCGGTGAAAGCCCGACGGGCTGAGCGCGGCGAGGCGCGCGACACGGTCGATCCTGAGCTCATCAGTATAG
>NZ_RZRY01000916.1:0-2101 GCF_003998035.1 Mesorhizobium sp. M2A.F.Ca.ET.039.01.1.1
GTTGCAGAATGGGCGCAGCGCCGAAGCTGCCAATCTCCCCCCTCGTGGGGGAGATGTCCGGCAGGACAGAGGGGGGCGCGAAGGAACTCGGCCTATCCAGCTTCCAAACCGGCGCAGCGCTGATGCGCCCCACCATCCTCGATCCGTTGTTTGTCCCGATCACCTCGCTCGCCGGCGTCGGCCCGAAGGTTGGCTTGCTGATCGAGAGGGTGGTGCCGGCCGACCTCGGCGATCGCGCCGCTCGCGCCGCCGAACTTCTGTTCTTGCTGCCCAACAGCGTGATCGACCGCCGCAACCGGCCCGGCATCGCGCTGTCGGCTGAGGGCCAGATCGTCACGCTGGAAGTGCGGGTCGATCGCCATCAGCCGCCGCCGCGCGGCAACAGGTCGGTGCCGTACCGCGTCTACGCCCATGACGACACCGGCGAGGTCGCGCTGACCTTCTTCCATGCCCATGCCGCCTATCTGCAGAAGATGCTGCCCGAAGGCGAGCATGTGGTGATCTCCGGCCGCATGGAGTGGTTCAACGGCCGCCCGACCATGGTCCATCCGGACCACATCGCGCCAATCGACGAGGCCGAGGGCCTGCCGCTGGTCGAGCCGGTCTACCCCCTCACCGCCGGCCTGTCGGCCAAGGTGCTGCGCCGCGCCATCGGACAGGCGCTGGGGCGCCTGCCGGAACTGCCGGAATGGCAGGACGACGCCTTCATGCGTCGGCACACCTTTCCATCCTTCAGCGATGCGCTTTCCCGCATCCATCACCCGAATGTCCCGATCGACGTTGCCGTCGAGGGATCCGCCTGGCGCCGCCTTGCCTATGACGAGCTGTTGGCCGGCCAGGTGTCGCTGGCGTTGGTGCGGGCCAGAATCCGCCGCCTCTCGGGCCGGCCGCTCATCGGCGATGACCGCATCGTCGAGAAGCTGCGCTCGGCCCTGCCTTACAGACTGACCCCCAGCCAGGAATTCGCGCTTGGCGAGATCAATGCCGATCTCGCCGACCCCGAACGCATGCTGCGCCTGCTGCAGGGCGATGTCGGCTCCGGCAAAACCGTGGTGGCGCTGCTTGCCATGGCGCGCGCGGTGGAGGCCGGCGGCCAGGCGGCGCTGATGGCGCCGACCGAAATCCTGGCGCGCCAGCATCTGGCAACCATCGCGCCGCTGGCCGAGAAAGTCGGCTTGCGCCTCGCCATCCTCACCGGGCGCGAGAAGGGCCGCGAGCGCACCGAGACGCTTGCAGGCCTTGCCAACGGCGCGATCGACATCGTCGTCGGTACGCATGCGCTGTTCCAGGAAACGGTGACGTTCCACGATCTTGTGCTCGCTGTCATCGACGAGCAGCATCGGTTCGGCGTCCACCAGCGCCTGGCCATCACCGCCAAGGGCGATGCGCCCGACATGCTGGTGATGACGGCAACGCCGATCCCGCGCACGCTGGTGCTGACCGCCTTCGGCGACATGGACGTCTCGAAGCTCACCGAGAAGCCCGCCGGCCGCCAGCCGATCCGCACCGTGACCCTGCCGATGGAGCGGCTGGACGAATTGGTGGGTCGCATGCGCGATGCGGTTGCGGAGGGGCAAAAAATCTACTGGATCTGCCCGCTGGTGGAGGAATCCGAAGAGATCAAGCTAATGTCGGCGGAGGATCGCTTTGCTTCGCTGAAACCGCTGTTCGGCGACCGGATAGGCCTCGTGCACGGCCGCATGAAGGGCGCGGAGAAGGACGAGGCGATGCGCGCCTTCAAGGACGGCGAGACGCGCATCCTGATCGCCACCACCGTCATCGAGGTCGGCGTCGACGTGCCTGATGCCACCATCATGGTGATCGAGCATGCGGAGCGCTTCGGCCTTGCCCAGTTGCACCAGCTGCGCGGCCGCGTCGGACGCGGCGACAAGCCCTCCTCCTGCGTTCTGCTTTACAAGGACCCGCTCGGAGAGACCGCGAAGCGCCGGCTTTCGGTGATGCGCGAGACCGAGGACGGCTTCCGCATTGCCGAAGAGGACCTGAAACTGCGCGGCGAAGGCGAATTGCTCGGCACGCGCCAGTCCGGCACGCCGGGTTTCCAGGTGGCGCGGATCGAGGCGCATGCCGACCTTCTCGAAGC
>NZ_RZRY01000917.1:0-2098 GCF_003998035.1 Mesorhizobium sp. M2A.F.Ca.ET.039.01.1.1
TGTTAGGACCGCTGGATCGAGCGTGTCCGTCGCTTGTCCGCCCATTAACCCGGCCTTGAGTAAACCGCCCTTGACGGGTCCCTCCGCCCTCGCCGCATCAGCAAGCAGGTTATTAGCCAAGACTGCACTGACGCCGAGCGCTGCGGCCCGACCTAAAAAATCGCGCCGGGAGAGTTTACCTTTGGCGACGCACTCACTGAGAAAACTGATTTCATCGACCATTTTAGTTCCCCTTTCTTTGTGTGTTCATTGGTTTATTCGCTACTACTCGCGAGGAGCCAGTCACTGCTCTCGTGCAATCTGGGAGACCCCCGGTTCATCTAAAAAATTCAGGTGCGCACCATAGGGTCCTTCTGCTTCAAGTCTACGTGGAGTGAACTTGATCCGCAGCCGCCGACGGAAACGGCGAGGAATGGTCTATTCCGATTTGCGTTACGGGATCCGGTAAACCTTTTTGGCGTTCTCCCGAAACAGCATCGCCTTATGTTCCTCGGATATGCGAGCCTTGAAGGCGTAGCGCGGATCGTCGAAGTCCCAGTGAGGATAGTCGCTCGCATACATCAGGTTGCCCCAGCCGATTTGCTCAAACAGATAGTTGAGCTCCTCGGGATTGTCCGGTTCTTCTACCGGCTGCGTAGAAAAGTAGATATTCTGACGCAGATAATGTGAAGGCGGGTGTTTCAGGCTTGCCACCTCCGAACCCATGCGCTGCCACAACATGTCGAGGCGCTCTCCAAGTCCGATCGACCAGGAACAACCGGACTCAATGATAATGACCTTGAGCGACGGCACCTGATCGAACACGCCCTCCAGAATGAGGCTCATGATCTGCGACTGTGCGGCGAACGTGTTGTATAAATGAAACTCAGAGTAATAGGACGGCCAGCCGCTGGCGGTCCGCGTGCCGAGTCGGCCTCCGACGTGCATGCCGATTGGGAAGCCATGGTGAGCCGCGGCTTCCAGGATAGGCCGGTAACGCCGGTGCCCCAATGGCTCGGTTGTCCCTGTGAAGATCTGCACCTGGACAAAGCGCGCATCGAGAGCCCGCTTTTCGATTTCTGCCACCGCGGAAACCGCATCGTCCGGCACCACCATAACCGACGCCCTCAACCGGTCCTCCGGCTCGACGAACTCGGCGATCTGCCAATCGTTGATCGCTGTGGACATCGCATTGCTGAGATCGAGATTGCGGCCGCCATTGCCAAGCGCAACCATGGGTTCGAGCACACCAAAGACTACGTTGTTGGGATCGAGGTGCTGTTTCCTCATCAACGCCAGATCCGAACCAGGCAACCCCTCATCCGGCCAGGCGTCCCGACGCAACGCCAATGGAGTGTAGCCGTCATAGAGGTAGCCACCAGCTAACGCCTCGAACCCCAGCTCACCATACTGATCGAGATGATCGCGCCAACGCTTGGAAAGATACGGATGGAGGCCATAGCGGTCTTTGAATTCCGGGTGGATATCGCTGTCGGCTATGCCGGCCGAAGATGTCGAACGCACCGGCTGCCTCGGGCTGGCTATCGTATCGTTCATTGCACCGTCTCCATCAGCCGTGAGTAAGTCCGCAAGGGGTTCTCCCGCGCGATTTTCTGCCGGAGCCGTGCTGGAAAACCGGGTGGCATCGGATCATCACCGTCGAACTGCCAATGCGGGTAGTCGGATGAGAAGAGCAGCATGTCTTCGCTGCCGAGATGTTCTATCAACTTCTCGACGCGCACCGGGTCCTTCGACGTATCGAATGGCTGGATCGTAAACCGGACACGATCCCGGATTTCCAACGCAGGAGAGCGCTTCACCCAAGGAACCTCGCCGCGAACACCAAACCAGACCTTCTTGCTCTTCCAGATGAAGCTGGGCACCCAACTGATGCCCGCCTCGATCATCACGAAGGTAAGGTCCGGGAATTTGCCAAATACACCTTCCATGATCAGGCTCTGGAGCTGTGCCGCGAAAATCTGAGTTCCGCTGGCATAGTCCTGCAGGTAGGTCGAGGGCCATCCCATGCCGCTGCTCGTGGGATAACGATACATGGTCCCGGCATGGATACCGACAGGCAGGCCATGCTTTTGCGCCGCTTCATAGATCGGCCAATAAT
>NZ_RZRY01000918.1:0-2093 GCF_003998035.1 Mesorhizobium sp. M2A.F.Ca.ET.039.01.1.1
GCTTTCGGCGCATATGCGGCTGATGGACGATGCGTGACACAAACCGGTGCCTTCATTGTTTTTCCGGTTTTGCAACCGGGGGTTTTTGTTATTGTGGGCTCGGGTCGGCGCCCAAGGACAACTGGTGAGGCGGCAGTGCGGCCCGCCACGGCAAGGAGGGTCGAATGCTGAAAGAATTCCAGGAGTTCATTTCCAAGGGCAATGTGATGGACCTGGCCGTCGGCGTCATCATCGGCGCCGCCTTCGGCAAGATCGTCGATTCCTTGGTCAACGACATCATCATGCCGATCGTCGGCGCGATCTTCGGCGGGCTGGACTTCAACAATTACTTCTTCGGGCTGTCCTCCAACGTCCATTCGGCAACGCTGGCTGATGCCAAGAAGGAGGGCGCGGTGTTCGCCTATGGCAGCTTCATGACCGTCGTGCTGAACTTCCTGATCCTTGCCTTCATCATTTTCCTGATGGTCAAGGCGGTGAACAATCTGCGCAAGCGGCTGGAGCGCGAGAAGCCGGCTCCCGCCGCGGCTCCGCCGCCGGCTGACGTGCAACTCCTGACCGAAATCCGCGACCTGCTCGCCAAGAAGTAACGCAGAGCGGGCGCTCTGGACCAAAACCCCGGCCCCAGGCGGCCGGGGTTTTCCGTTTGGCGATCTGGTAAGAGCGCTGACGACACGAACACGGATTTTGCCCATGAGCCTTATCGACACCTTGCGCGCCGAAGCCCGCGCCGCGCCCGAAAGCGGCATTGTCGCCGTCATCAACCATGGTCGCCTGTGCGAAGGGCTGATCCCGCTCTGGGCCGGCGAGGGCGATCTTCCGACGCCTTCCTTCATCAGCGATGCCGCCGCACGCGGGCTCGCTGATGGCGAGACCTTCTACACCTGGCAGAAGGGCATTCCCGAGCTCCGGCAGGCGCTCGCGCGCTACTACGCCAGGCATTTCGGCAAGACCTTCGCCGAGGAGGAGTTCATCGTCACCGCCTCTGGCATGCATGCCATCCAGCTGGCCATCGACGCCATCGCCGGCGGCGGCGACGAGGTGATCTACCTCTCTCCCGCCTGGCCGAATTTCGCCGCGGCCGCCGGCGTGGCGGGCGCCGTGCCGGTGCCGGTCACGCTCGACGAGTCCGGCAATGGCTGGTCCTGCGACGTCGACAAGATCGCCTCGGCAATCACGCCGCGCACCAAGCTGTTGTTCATCAACACGCCCTCCAACCCGACAGGCTGGACCGCCGACAGAGAAACGCTCCAGGCGATCCTGGATCTTGCCCGGGCAAAGGGCCTTTGGATCATCGCCGACGAGATCTATTCGCTGTTCCACTACGGCCATGGCCGCGCGCCGTCCTTTCTCGATGTCGCCACGCCCGAGGACCGCATCCTGTTCGTCAACAGTTTTTCCAAGAACTGGGCAATGACCGGCTGGCGTGTCGGCTGGATCAAGACCCATCCCGCCTTGCAGCAGGTGTTCGAGAACCTGATCCAGTACTCGACCTCGGGCGTCGCCCAGTTCATGCAGCGCGGCGCTGTCGCCGCCCTCGACGAGGGTGACGGCTTCATAGCGGAACAGGTGGAGCGCGCGCATGCCGCGCGCGACCTCGTCTGCGGCATTCTCGGCGAAACCGGCAAGGCGCGTTTCACCGTGCCGCAGGGCGCCTTCTACCTGTTCTTCAGGGTCGACGGCCTCACCGATTCCCGAAAAGCGGCCTTCGACATCGTCGACAATGCCAATGTCGGCCTGGCGCCCGGCACCGCCTTCGGTCCCGGCGGCGAGGCCTTCCTCCGACTATGCTTCCACCGCCGCCTCGATCAGCTCGATGAAGCGGCGCATCGCCTGGCGAAATGGATGAAGACGGTTTGAGCCGAGCGTCGACGAAGCCCGGATTGAAACTCGCTCCGGTGAGTCAGCCGGTGTGACTTTCGAGAACCGGAGCGCAGCGGACATTCAGGTCCGTGAGCACCGGAAGCGCAGAAAGTTGCAGCGGATGGCCGCCGGAGTAGAGTTTAAACCGGGCTTCAGCCGCCTGACTTCGGCACCAGGAGGGGAATGATCCGATCGGTCTTGGCGACGGCGGGGCGGCCGGAGCCGGCATAGGG
>NZ_RZRY01000919.1:0-2090 GCF_003998035.1 Mesorhizobium sp. M2A.F.Ca.ET.039.01.1.1
CGTCGACCCGCTGGCCGGACTTCAAGCCGGACATGCCGGTGCGGCCGTCGGTCGTTGCGATCACGAAGCAGGGCGGCGGCAAGATCGCGGTGTGAGGACACTATCTCTCTGTTTTTATGCAATTCCGGACGGAAAACCGCTCACACTTTTCCTGGAATTGCTCTAAGCACCCGACATGGCGGGGGCTCGGCAGGGCCCGAGCCCCCTGTTTTGGTTGAAGTCGATCAAGCCTCAGGAAAGATTGATCTTTTATAGGTGGCGCCCTAGCTCCTCGCCAGGAGATCGCCATGCCGAAGTCCATTTATGACCGTGGCCTGCTGAAACCCGCCCAGGTCGCCACCTTGCAACGCGTCTTCGATGAAGCCTGCCGAAGTCGCGAGGCGCATCCCGAATCGGACGAGGCGCGGGAGATCGCGCTGACTGTGCTCGCGCTCTACAATGCCGGCATGGTCGATGAAGAGATGTTGATGGAGACGGTTTGCTTCCGTCGGCCGAAGTCGAAAACCGCCTGATCCAGACAGCCGCTATCTCGCCCGCTGAACCACCGCGATGTTCATCGCGCTGCGCAGCCGGAAGCCGATCGACTCGTAGAGCTTTATCGCCGCTGCATTGTTGGCAAAGGCGTGCAGATATGGCACCTCGCCACGCGCCATGATGCGGTTGGCCACAAACAGCGACAACAGCCTGGCGAGGCCGCCGCCGCGAAAATCCGGATGCGAGCACACGCCGCTGAGTTCCGTGTTTCGCGCGGCCGACCGCCGATGCCGAAGGCTTCTGACCTTTGCCCTTCATTCGCCGTCAATTGCATCCTATATCGCTGTCGCGGCGTAGCCGGCAGCGGTCGCCAGCGATTCGCGACCTGCGGGGGCAGGTCATCACTTCTTGGCACGCGGAGCTCATGGCGCCCCTGCGCATCTATTTTGATCGGCTTCTCGATGCCGTGGCACCCAAGGTTCCGCGGCGCGAATTGAGCGATGAGGAGCGCCTGGGGCTGGTGCGCCGCCACGGCGATTTCTCGCTCGCCTATTCCACGGCCGTGCAGAAGAAGCTGTCCTATTTCAGCGAGGGCGACGGCTACATCGCCTTCGGCACCAAGATGAGCCGTCATTTCGCACTGGGCGATCCGGTGGCCGACCCAGCCGACCGCCCGGCCTATATCAAGCGCTTCGTCGAGGCGGCCGGCGGCCCCTGGTTCGTGCAGATCGGCGCCGACACGGCCAAGGTGCTCGCCGGTCTCGGCTACCAGGTCAACCGGTTCGGCATCGACACCAGGCTGCTTTTGCCGGCGCATGATTTTTCCGGCAAGCGCAACGAGACGGTGCGCTATTCCGAGCGCTGGCTGGCGAAGAAGGGTTTTCTCCTCGCCGAGGGCACGGGCGACATGCTGCAGGAAGAGATCAAGCAGCTTTCCGCCGACTGGCGCAAAAAGCGCATCATCAAGCGCTGGGAGATGGGTTTCCTCAACCGCCGCTTCTCCGAGGAGCTCGGTGCCGGCATGCGCCGCTTCCTCCTGCACAGCCCCGAAGGCCGGCTTCTCGCCATCCTGGATTTCGACCCGCTGTTTCGCGACGGCAAGGTGATCGGCTACACCACCGCCTTCAAGCGCAAGCAGACCGACGCGACGCCGCATGCCGAGGTCGGACTGACCAAATTCGCCGTCGACCGCTTTCGCGAGGAAGGTATCTCGCAGGTGACGCTCGGCCTCTCGCCGCTGCTCGACATCGAGCCCAGCGGCTTCGCCGAATCGGATTTCTGGCGCAACGCCTTCCAGCGCGCCTACAAGTCGCCCTGGGTCAACCGCTCGCGCTTCAACCTGCAGGGCCAGGCGGCCTTCAAGCGCCGCTTCCACGGTGTCGAGGAACCGACCTATATCGCCTTCCGCAAAGGAACCTTCGTCGAGATGCTGGGGCTGCTGCGCCTGACCAAGGCGATTTAGATAGGCGCCCCTTCCTCGCCCCCGCCAAACTGTACAGACTGGGGAGATGGTGGACAGGCGTTCGGAGACATCGTGGACACTTCCCGATCCTTGGATCGGGAGGGATGGAATGCCGTTTTACGAGGTGTCCATGATGGATCAGAAGCGAGAGTTC
>NZ_RZRY01000091.1:0-14324 GCF_003998035.1 Mesorhizobium sp. M2A.F.Ca.ET.039.01.1.1
ATCGTCGTCGGCACCAACAAGGAAGACATGGCTTTGGCCGTCAACCGGTTGGGCGAGGTCGGCGGCGGCGTGGTGCTCTATTCCAAGGGCAAGGAACTGGCGCTGGTCGAGATGCCGATCGCCGGCCTGATGTCTGACGAACGCGCCGAGATCGTCGCGGCGAAAGCCGAGCAATTGACAGAGGCCATGCGCAAGGTCGGCTGCTCGCTTAACAACGCCTATATGCAGCACTCGCTGCTGGCGCTGGTGGTTATCCCGGAGCTCAGGATATCGGATGTCGGTCTTGTCGACGTGACGACCTTCCAGAAGGTCGATCTTTTTATCTAAAGCAGGTCATCCGCCCGTCGCGATGGTCAGCACCTTGAACGGCGTGGTGATGACCACTTCGGCGACCGATCCCACGGCTTTGCCGAGCCCTTGGCCGATATTGTCCAACCCGGCTCCCTGAGGTTCGCCCGCTCGCAGGGCTGCCGGCGTGCGCAGCCGGTCGCCAAGCAATTGCACCAGGATCGGGTTATCGGCGAATTTGGCATGGTTCAAACGGTCGCCGCCTTTGGTGTTGGTCAGATCCGCAACAACCACGCCGTAACTCGCGAGATCGGCCGCATTGCCGTAGTCGCCGACGCGCGGCTTGTCGCCGGAGATGAAGCTCGACAGCTTCAGCGCTCGGTCGTCGCCTGAAAGCAGGATGGCGAAGGGCTTATCGGGCTTGCCGTAGCGGATCATCTGCTTCTTGAAGACGTCGACGTCGATGTCCGGCGACGCCAGAACGACATAGCCGAGCTTGCCGTTCAGATCGCGGTCGCCGGTGATGGCGAGCTGGCGCAGCGCTTCCATCGTCAGCCAGGTGCCCATCGAATGGGCGATGATGTCGATGCTCTTGACGCGTGTTTTGGCGAGCATCCGCAGCGTCGCCTCGAGGTCGTCGCGCGCTGCGGTCGAACTGTCCTTGTCGTAGATGTAGCCGGTGGTCTTGCCGCTCGATGCCCAGGAAAACAGCACTGGCGTCCCTGGGTATTTCGTGTCGTGCGCGATCTGCGTCAGCCGGAACACGCCGTCGTCGAAGCCGTTGTTGAAGCCGTGCACGAAAACCAGAGCGCGGTCGCCGCCTATGGCAATATTGGAGCCGACCGCCTTGGCGAACTGCGAGGCATCCGCATAGTGGACGACTTCGGTGGCGGTAAATTGCTTAGCCGGATTGCTGTCGGCGGAGCCCTTGGCGCGCTCGATCGCGCCGACCTGGTGGATCTTGGGCACGGTGACGTGGACGCGGGCGTATCCGGTGGTCAGCGAACGGTCGCCGTCGAACACCTGGCGGGGATCCTTGGTCGCCTGCTGGCGGGTGGTGGCGACGAAGATCTCATGCCTGGCGGCAATGTCGGAGGCTGGCGCGGAGACAGGTTTGCGGTTGAGCAGATCGTGCGTGGGGCCGGCGCAGCCGGCGAGGGTGAGCGCGAAGGCAAGGCCGACAACGATCTTCACATGCACAGTCAACCGGGGTCCCCCCAAGGGCGGCAAACCTCTCCCTTACTCCGATAAAGGCAGGGAGCGGCCGGGTCCAGTTCAAAGTCACGTGATGCGGAAACCACGTGGACAGGGTCACTGCGCAGCCAGCTGGCGGATGCGGTCGGTCACGTCGCGGTCGCTGGCAAAGCCGTCGTCCTCGCGCAGCCGCTGTCCGATCATCTTCACCAGCGCAGGGTTGTCGGCGAATTTCGTATGATTGAAGCTGTCGGCACCCTTCTCATTGGAAAGGTCGACCACCGTGACGCCATAGGAGGCAAGATCGGCGGCGTCACGATAGTCGCCGACGCGCGGCCGCGAGCCGGCGATCAGGCCGGAGAGCCTGAGCGCCCGGTCGTCATCCGACAGAAGCAGGATGAAGGGCTTGTCCGGCTTGCCGTAACGGCGCATCTGGCTCTTGAAGACGTCGACATCGATATCGGGCGATGCGAGCACCACGTCGCCCAGCTTGCCGCTCAGATCGCGATCGCCGGTGATGGCGAGCTGGCGCAGCGTTTCCATCGTCACCCAAGTTCCCATCGAATGGGCGACGATGTCGATGCGCCGGGCACCGGTCTGCGCCAGCATCCTGAGCGTCACTTCCAGCTGGTCGCGCGCGGCGGCGGCACTTTCCTTGTCATAGACATAGTCGGTGGTCTTGGCGCCGGATGCCCAGGAGAACAGCACCGGCGTGCCCGGATAGCCGGAATCATGGACGATCTGGGTGAGCCGGTAGACGGCGTCGTCGAAGCCGGTGTTGTAGCCGTGGACGAAGACCATCACACGTCCGCCGCGGGCGTCGATGTCGGCGTTGAGGGCGCTGGTGAATTTCGGCTGCGTGTCGTAGCCGACGACTTCCGAGGCCATGAAATACTTGGTCGGATCGTCCGACTTGCCGCGCGAGCGGCGCTCGATCTGGCCGACCTGGTGAATCGGCGGAACGGTGACGTTGACGCGGGCATAGTTCAGCGTCGCCGAGCGTTCGCCGTCGAAGACCTTGTTCGGATCGTCGGACCGCTTGCGCGTGGTGGCGATGAAGATCGAATGGTTGCCCGCGATCTCGGTCGCCTGGGTCGGCACGACCACGCTGCCCAGGATTTCCTGCGTCTGGGGACCCGCGCAGCCTGCCGTCAGCAGTGCAAGGGCAATGATGAAAATCGTCTTCAACCGCACGTCGACACTTCCGCTGCAATTCCACTTTGGCCGCGATTGGCCGTCCACCTCCGCGGAAATCTCCCGGACAGCCGAAGTGCGGCTAAAGTAAGTCGTGTCTAGTGGAAATTGGCTCAGCGCCGGGCGAGGACCACCGTGGTGTTGCGCGAAAGCCAAAAGGGCGGCAGGAAGGTTGCGGGCACCGGCAGGGGTGCTGGCGCGTGCCGGCGAGATCGAAAATGAGGGACTGGTAGTGAACAGCTTTTCCGCCCGCGTCGCCGTGGCCGCCGAGGCGATCCGCGAAATCTTTCCGGAAACGCCGCTCCAGGAGAACGACTATCTGTCGAAGAAGACCGGCGCCCGCGTGCTGTTGAAGCGCGAGGACCTGACGCCGGTGCGTTCCTACAAGATCAGGGGCGCCTTCAATTTCTTCCGCAAGGCGCTTGCCGCCGGCAACAATGCCGAGCTGTTCGTCTGCGCCTCGGCCGGCAACCATGCGCAGGGCTTTGCCTTCGTCTGCCGCCATTTCGGCAAGAAGGGCGTCGTGTTCATGCCGGTGACGACGCCGCAGCAGAAGATCGACAAGACGCGGCTGTTCGGCGGCGATTTCGTCGAGATCAGGCTGGTCGGCGACTTCTTCGACGATTGCTACCGCGCCGCCTTCGAATTCACCGAAAGCGCCGGCGCGCATATGGTGCCGCCCTTCGACCACAAGGACATCATCGAGGGCCAGGCCACCGTGGCCTACGAAATCGCGGCGCAGATGCCGGGCGCGCGCGCGCCCGACATCGTCATGCTGCCGGTGGGCGGCGGCGGCCTTGCCGCCGGCGTGACCCACTATTTCGCCGACCAGCATCGCGACCCGCGTTTCGTGTTCTGCGAACCTGCCGGCGCGCCGAGCCTGCGTGAAAGCCTTGCCAGCGGCAAGCGGGTGAAGCTCGCCAAGGTCGACAATTTCGTCGACGGCGCCGCGGTGGCCGAGATCGGCCGCGAGCCGCTGCGCCACCTCAAGGACTTCGCCGCCGATGCCGTCCGGCTGGTTCCGGAGAACCGGCTCTGCGCCACGATGATCGAGATGCTCAATGTCGAGGGCGTCGTGGTGGAGCCGGCCGGCGCGCTGGCTATCGACGCGCTCAAGGATTTTTCGCGCAAGGAGATCAGGGGCAAGACCATCGTCGCGGTCGTATCCGGCGGCAATTTCGACTTCGAGCGGCTGCCCGACGTGAAGGAGCGGGCGCTGCGCTTCGAGGGGCTGAAGAAGTATTTCATCATCCGCTTCCCGCAGCGGCCGGGCGCGCTGCGCGATTTCCTCGAAATGCTCGGTCCAGACGACGACATCGCCCGCTTCGAATATCTGAAGAAGTCGGCGCGCAATTTCGGCTCGGTGCTGATCGGCATCGAGACCAAGGACCGGCGCAATTTCTATCTGCTGAAGGCCAATTTCGACGCCGAGGGCGTGCAGTATCAGGATATCACCGACAACGAGACCCTGGCGGGCTTCATCATATGAGCGAAAAACAAGGCACGGTCTTCGTCGCGTTGTTTTCCGGCATCAATGTCGGCGGCAACCGCATCGTCAAGATGGCGGAGCTCAAAGCCTTCTTCGAGGGCCTCGGCTTCACCGATGTCGCGACCTATGTGCAGAGCGGCAATGTCGTGTTCCGGGCGAAGAAAGGCGATGCAGCAGCGCTCACCAAGGAGATCGAGGCGGCCTTCGAGAAGAAATGGGGTTTCAATTCGCGCATCATGGTGCGCGATGCCGGCTGGTTCGAGCGGCTGGTGAAGGACAATCCCTATCCCGAGATCTCGGGGGAGCCGACCAAGCTGCATGCCTATGCGCTGGAGCGCGAGCCGACGGCTGAGGAGACGCAGCGGCTCGCGGACAAATGCACCGGCCCCGAGCGCTTCGAGATCAAGGGCGACGTGCTTTACCTTCACGCGCCGGACGGGCTCGGCAAATCGGTGTTCGCCAATCTGATTCCGCGCACCTTGAAGGTGCCTGGCACGGCGCGAAACTGGCGCAGCGTGCTGGCGTTGCTCGATATGGCCGGAAAAGCCGGCGGCTGATCGCCGATTTGTCAGGCGGCCTTTTGCCAGTCGAAGCTCAATTCCTCGCGGAAGGCGAAGCGCTTGATATGGTCGGCGACCACCGTCTCCAACCGGTCCAGTGAAGCTTCATCGTCGGCGGCCAGAGCGATGTGCAGCGCCTGATCGTCGGCGTCCATGACGGTGCGGCCGATCGAGAGCTGGATAGCGCCATGCCGTGGGTCGAACTCAACCGGGAATTTGTGCGACCAGTGCTTGCAGAGCTGCTGCAGGTAGCGGCTGGCATGTTCGGTGGCGACATCGGCGCGGCTGGTCAGCATGAAATTCTCCTGGCGGATGAAGAAACGCCAGCCTGGACGGGGCTGGCGCCAATTTCCGGTAGATAGGCAGCATCTGGGGAAACGCCAGCGGCGGCCGGTAAAATCGGCGCGCTTCGCCGAGTTTTACCAGACGCCCGTGTTCGCCATCGAGGCCCACGGTTCGGCCTTTACCTTGGCCGGGCCTTTCTGCAGGAGCTCGATCGAGATGCCGTCCGGCGAGCGGACGAAGGCCATGTTGCCGTCGCGCGGCGGACGGTTGATGGTCACGCCGCTGTCCATCAGCTTCTGGCAGGTGGCGTAGATGTCGTCGACCTCATAGGCGAGGTGGCCGAAACTGCGGCCGCCCCTGTAGTCCTCCGGGTCCCAATTGTAGGTCAGCTCGACCAGCGGCGCCTTCTCGTTGATGCCGCTCTGCTCGTCTTCGGGCGCGGCGAGGAAGATTAGCGTGTAGCGGCCCTGCTCGTTTTCGTAGCGGCGCACCTCCTTCAGGCCGAGCTTGTTGCAGTAGAAATCGAGCGACTGGTCGATATCGGCGACGCGAACCATTGTGTGCAGATAGCGCATGGGGACTTCCTCGGCTTGTTGGGGTTGTGAGGCACCATAGGGGCCACCCGACGAAAGGGCAATCGTCCGACAATAGCGGCGGCGCGGTCGATTTTAGGGCCCGCCAGTCGTCTTCGGGAAGCGCCGGCAAACAACATTTCAGCCTTTCCGGTGCTGAACGGTGAAAAAAGGCACGTCAGCCCTTGCACACCCCGGAAGCCGCAGTGTTAATCTCTCGGCAAGAATCAGTTGCAGTTCGATTTGAAAAAGGGGGCATTCTTATGGGGGAAAAAGCCTCTTTCACGAGGCGGGACGGAAGCCTTGACGACGCCTTGAAGCGGGACAATGGCGGCGACTCCGCCGAGCTTGTCGAAATCGCCGGGGCTATCAAATGGTTCGACGTGGCCAAGGGCTACGGCTTCATCCTTCCGGACGACGGCGTCTCGGGTGACATCCTCCTCCATGTGACATGTCTTCGAAAGGACGGCTTCCAGACGGCGCTCGAGGGCGCGCGGGTCGTCTGCCTGGTGAAACAGGGCGAGCGCGGATTGCAGGCTTTCCGCGTCCTGTCCATGGATGCTTCGACGGCCGTTCATCCGGCGGAGCAGGAGCAGCGCACCCACGTTACCGTCAGCCCGGAGAGCGGCCTCGAGCGGGCTCTGGTCAAGTGGTTCAACCGCACCAAGGGTTTTGGCTTCCTGACGCGGGGCGAGGGAACCGAAGATATCTTCGTCCACATGGAAACCTTGCGGCGCTACGGCATAACCGAGCTCCGGCCCGGCCAGGTCGTGCTGGTGCGCTTCGGACGTGGCGACAAAGGCCTTATGGCCGCCGAAATCCACCCCGATATGGGTACCTTGTCGGTCTCGCATTAAGGACTTCTCGACTCCGTCCAAAAGCGCCTTTGCCGCGGACCGACTATCTTCTCCGAAAACCGGTTCCACTTCCGCGGATCATGGTTTAGGACGAGCGTCTGGACGAGGTACCTTGATGGCTCATCGCAATTGGCTGACTGCGGGCGCGCTCTGCGCCGCGATCGTTTTCGCCGCCTGTTTCATGGCCGCGAAGCCGAGTTCGGCGGATGCGATGCTGCTGCCGATCGACCGGACGCCTCTGGTGGTGGCGACCGGTTCGGGCGAGCGTTCCTTCTCCATCGAGATCGCCGACACTTCCGCGGAGCGGGAGGCGGGCCTGATGTTCCGCCGGACGATGGCCGACGATCACGGCATGTTGTTCGTCTTCGACAGAACCGATGAGGTGGATTTCTGGATGAAGAACACGCCGATGGCTCTCGACCTCGTGTTTGTCGGCGAGGACGGCCGGATCAAGGCGATCAAGCGCGGCGAGCCCGAGTCCGAGGCGATCATCTCACCCGGACAGCCCGTGCGCTTCGTGCTTGAGTTGAAGGCAGGCACCGCCGCCAGGGACGGCATCAAGGAAGGCGATTTTTTGCGCCATCCGGCCATCGGCGCCGGATCCAACTGAAAAGCAGTTTCTGCCGATGCAATTCCTTTCGCATGACGGTTTTGAACTCGCCTATCTCGATCGCCAGCCGGCGTCGGGGCAGTTCGACCCCGTTATGATGATCCATGGCTTTGCCTCCAGCCACTATGTCAATTGGGTCTCGCCGGGCTGGTTCAAGACGCTGAACGACGCCGGCTACCGGGCGATTGCCTTCGACAATCGCGGCCATGGCTCGTCGTCAAAGAGTTACGACGAGGCCGATTACACGCCGGCCAAGATGGCTTCCGATGCGGCCGCGCTGCTCGATCACCTCGGCATCGAACGTGCCCATGTCATGGGTTATTCGATGGGCGCGCGGGTTTCGGCCTTCCTGGCGCTTTCCGACCCGCAGAAGGTCGCGACGCTGGTGTTCGGTGGCCTCGGCATCGGCATGGTCGACGGCGTCGGCGACTGGGACCCGATCGCGGCGGCGCTGTTGGCGGAAGACCCGTCGCAAAACACGCATCCGCGCGGCCGCTCTTTCCGCGCCTTCGCAGACCAGACGCGCAGCGACAGGCGCGCGCTCGCGGCGTGCATCGCAACTTCGCGCGAGCTGCTCAGCGAGGACGACATGGCGCGCATCGCCCAGCCGACGCTGATCGCGGTCGGCACCCAGGACGATATCGGCGGCTCGCCGGACGAACTCGCCGCCCTGATGCCCAATGCCAGGGCGTTCCACATCGAGGGACGCGACCATATGCTCGCCGTCGGCGACAAGAGCTTCAAGCAGCGCGTGCTCGAATTCTACGCCGAATACCCGCTCTGAGCGCGCTCGCTCCCCGCCTGACAATGGTCGATCTTCTCGTCACCTACATGGAGATGTCCCCGCCGCCCCGGGGCGCGCCGCGTACGTCACCTTTGCCCGGCGCCATCGTGGCGCGCGAAAGGCTCGATCCTTCCAGCTATCTCGATCTCTACCGCGCGGTTGGCGGACCGGTGCAATGGGACCAGCGGCTGCGGATGCCCGGGGCGGAACTCGAAACGCTGCTCGCCGACGATGCCACACATATCCACGTGCTGCGCTTCGATGGCGAAGCCGGTGGATTCTGCGAGTTCAACAATGTCGGCGAAGCGGCAATCGAGCTCGTCCACTTCGGGTTGGTTCCAGCTTTTCAAAGCAAGCGGCTTGGGCCGTTCCTGCTCGACCGGGCGTTGCGCGCGGCGTGGTCGCATCGGCCGAAACGGCTTTGGCTCCACACCGATACTTATGATCATCCAGCCGCGCAATCGGTCTATGGACGCGCCGGATTCAGCGCCTATGCGCGACGGATGGAAACCTTTCCGGATTAGGCAGTCCCGCTTTCCAGCGCCGCGAGTGATCGCTCGATGTTCTGTCTCGCCTGGGCCTCGAAGCGCTGCCGGAACTCGGTCATGTAGAAAATATGCGGCCGGGCGAGGAAGCTCTTCAGGACGCCCGCTCGGCCAGCGCGCCACATCGGCTCTTCCACCCAGCCATATTCCAGCCGGACCGCCTGCTCATAGGCGTCGAAGACAGCAGGGTCGGCGCCGAGGATCGCCAGATCCATGTCGAGCAGAAGAGCGGCATCGCTGAGTGCGTCCTCATCGCGCAAAGGCGGCAACTGGTGGTTGGCGGTGGCGTTGATCATTGCCGCTATGCGGACGATGCGACCAGGATCGACTCGTCCGGCGAGCCTTTTCTCGGCCAGTTGGGCGCTTTTTGCCTCATTGTCCTTGGCGCGGCTGTCATAGATGGCGTCGTGAAACCAGATCGCGGCCTCGACGGCCTGCGGATCATCGAGCAGGCCTCGGTATTCGTCAGCCAGCGCCAGCATCGCCTCGATGTGGGAGAGGTCGTGATAGTGGCGATCTTCGGCGCTATAGAGCGCCGCAAGCTCGCTTTTCAGCGCCTCGTCGATCAAGGGTTCGTTTTCCATCGTCGCTTGAATCTGCGTGAACCAGGTCCATTTGACAAAGCACTAAGGAAAATTGAGTTCAACCGTGCTATGATTTCGCTTATATGTGCCGCCCGAGAATGAGCAAGGCCGGAGACCGTCGATGAACAGCATTACGATTGCCCGCCCCAGCATGGTGCAGCCGGTCGATCCGATATGGCGGTCGATCCGCGACGAGGCGATGGAGGCGGTGAACCGCGATCCCTTGCTTGCGGCCTTCCTCTATTCGACCATCCTCAACCAGGAGAGCCTGGAAGAAGCGGTAATCCACCGGCTTGCCGAGCGCCTGGCGCATCAGGACATCGGCTCCGATCTCATCCGCCAGACCTTCAAGGCGATGCTGGACGACGATCCGGAGTGGAGCACGACGGTTCGCGTCGACATCCAGGCCTATTACGACCGCGACCCGGCCTGCGACCGCTTCATCATGCCGGTCCTCTATTTCAAGGGTTTTCACGCCATCCAGACGCACCGGCTGGCGCATTGGCTATGGAACCATGGCCGCAGGGATTTCGCGCTCTATCTGCAGAGCCGCTCGTCCTCGGTGTTCCAGACCGACATCAATCCAGCCGCCCGCATCGGCAAGGGCATCTTCCTCGACCATGCCACGGGCCTTGTCGTCGGCCAGACGGCCGTCATCGAGGATGACGTGTCGATCCTGCATGGGGTGACGCTGGGCGGCACCGGCAAGGCCAATGGCGACCGCCATCCGAAGATCCGCCGGGGCGTGCTGATCGGCGCCGGCGCCAAGATCCTCGGCAATATCGAGATCGGCCATTGCTCGAAGATCGCGGCGGGCTCGGTCGTGCTGTCGCCCGTGCCGCACAACAAGACGGTCGCCGGCGTGCCCGCACGCGTCGTCGGCGAGACCGGCTGCGACCAGCCTTCGCGGCAGATGGACCAGCTCCTGCCGTCGCAGAGCATGGACCACGTGGTCAGCTTCGACATCTGACCGAGGCTTACCGGCGGCGGCCGAACGGGCCGCCGGTTCCGCTTGACTGTTCTCCCATGTTATCCTGCCGGCTTGCCTTTACATGGCCATCGTTGGCGTGTCAGAAGCGCGTTCCCACGAACAAGGCCGACATTTCGGAGAAGACTTTTGAAGCCTGACGAAATCAGAAAGCTGGACGCCTATTTCAAGCGCGTCTTCCAGAACCCCAAGCTGCAGGTCAAGGCGCGCCCGCGCAAGGAAGACTCGGCCGAGGTCTATGTCGGCGACGAATTCCTCGGCATCGTCTTCAAGGATGAGGACGACGGCGACTATAATTTCTCGATGGCCATTCTCGACATCGATCTGGCCTAAATCAGCCTTAGCGAACTGCCGCCGAATGGAGCATCCCGACAGCTACCCGACGATTTCGGTGGCCAACCGAAGCAAGCTGTCGGGCAATATGGCTGCTATTTTGCGCGCAGCGTTCAAATTGACGATCAACTCGGGCCGGCGGACATATTCGACTGCAAGCGCGCCGGCGTCGGCTCCCTCGAGGATCATAGCGACCTGGCTGGCCGACCGGCGCGCGGCAAATGCGAGGCTCGTGCCATAGGCCAGCAGCGGACCGTACCTCGCCTGGTCCCTGCCGAAAACGGCCGGCAACCCCGCAGTGTTCGCCATCCCGACGATCCTGGCCCCGTAAGTCGTGGTTCGCGGGACCTCCAGGCACAGCAGTCCGTCCGCCTCGGCAGCCGCGAAGATGGCGAAACCAGCCTCGAGGTCTTCCTCGCTTCCAAGCAAGTGAACGCAAATGTCGAGGCCTTCCGCTTCGGCTGCTGCTTTTGAGAGTTTCGGCAGGATGTCTGGAACCCCCGCGTCGCCCAAAATCGCCAGGCGCCTCAGGTTCGGCGCCACCTGCTTCAACATTCGCACTTGCTCGCGGATCTGGCCTGGGTCGAAATTCGAGCATCCCGTCGTGCGGCCGCCGGGCCGCTCGACGTTCTGGACGATTTTCGCCGATACCGGATCGAGCACGACGGCAAAGACGATCGGCAGATCGGGCGCCGCCTCGCGAGCAGCCCAGTAGCTCACGGCCCCAATGGCGACGATGATCTCGGCTCCGCGCTGAACAAGCTCGCCGGCAAGGGCTAGAAGGCGATCAAGATAGCCGTCGGCAAAGCGAGGCTCGATCTGGATGGTTTCACCGTCCCGGTAGCCCAGCTCTCCGATCGCCCCGCAGAAAGAGCCGAAGCTCGGATACGAGCGGTCGCCGGCGAGCAGAACGCCGACAACGGGGATGTCTGAAGGCCGCATTCTTCGCATTCCCGGCAGTTTCTTGGCGCGCCCGCGCCGTTTCGATGTCGACGCTACCACAGCGTCGTCCGGGCGAAATGCCGAAAAACCCGCTTCCCGTGCGCGAGACGGCGCCTAATCCTGGCAATGTCGTGGGATATGCACCCGACGCCAGCTGGTGGAACCTTCCCGCACCACCACCCGTCGCGCCACCGTCCCGTATGAAGGCGGGATTTCCCGGATGCGGACCTGCTGCGGCCGCACCAGCACTTCGTGGGCAACCGCTTCATACTCCGCCGGCTGAACGACGCGCCGGACGCGCTCCGGCTGGACCACGACCGTTTCGGCGACGCGCGCATAGCGGGCCTTGCGCCATACCTTGCACAGCACCTTGCGGCCATGGATGATGCGCCATTCCCAGGCATAGCCGCCGTCGTAGACCTTGACCGTATGATAGAGCGTGCGCGTGACAGCCGGGACGGTCTCATAGGTGACCCGCGGCGGCGCGATCTGGTCCACGCTTTGATAGGCACCGAAGATCGGCGCGTCGTAATCGACCACCTGCCCGCCGGGGCTTACCATCACATCTTCGTAGACGGTGTCATAGAGGGCCGGCCTGTGGATCGGCTCGTAGCATTCGAGCGCGCGGCTGCCGGCGGCGGTTCCTGAGACGCTGGCAAGCATCGCGACCGCCGCCAGCGATACGGAGTGTTTGCGGATCATGACATTCCCCCGTTGAAAAAGGACGCCTTCACAACGCAGGACTGTAGCGGAAGGTCCGGGGTCGGACAGTGATTTCAAGGCTTTTCGTTAAGCGGCGCGGTTAAGGAATTGCTACCTTGCGGATGGCTTCGTGCGGCCAACCAGGACCGAAGCCGTCGCGCGCGATCAAATCGGCGGTATTTCCCGGGCCGGTCGCGCTTTACTCGACTTAACCAGATGGCTAGGAGAGGCGGCCTTGCGCTAGGGTGAGCCGGCATCCTATTTAGGTCGTAACCGATCCAGAACGATTCCGCGCCATTGCTCGTATAACAAGGTGCCGGAAATCCATCTCCAACAAGGGTAGTCCATGAAGAACCCCGTTGAAACCTACATGAACCTCGTTCCGATGGTGGTCGAGCAGACCAATCGCGGCGAGCGCGCCTATGACATTTTCTCGCGCCTCTTGAAGGAACGCATCATCTTCATCACCGGTCCGGTCGAGGACGGGATGGCGACGCTGGTTTGTGCACAGCTTTTGTTCCTCGAGGCGGAGAACCCCAAGAAGGAAATCAACCTCTACATCAATTCGCCGGGCGGCGTCGTCACCTCGGGCATGGCGATCTACGACACCATGCAGTTCATCAAACCGGCCGTGTCGACGCTCTGCATCGGTCAGGCCGCCTCGATGGGGTCGCTGCTTCTGACCGCCGGCCACAAGGACATGCGTTTCGCCACGCCGAACGCCCGGATCATGGTCCACCAGCCGTCCGGTGGCTTCCAGGGTCAGGCGTCGGACATCGAACGTCATGCGCAGGACATCATCAAGCTGAAGCGCCGCTTGAACGAGGTCTATGTCAAGCATACCGGCAAGAGCTATGAGGAGATCGAGCGGACGCTCGACCGCGACCACTTCATGACCGCGGACGAGGCCCGGGATTTCGGTCTGATCGACAAGGTCATCTCGAGCCGCGAGGCCGCCGAGACAGCCACGGCTTCAGCCTGATTTCGGCAACAAACGACAGCATAACTCGGTTTTGGCGCGGCTTGCGGCATTTCGGCCACATTTGGCTGTTCCCTCAGGCGTTGGGATTGCCTACGTTAAGGCTATGTTGATTTTCGACGGCTTAGCTTTGAATGGGGTTGCAGCGAATCATTGCCGCGTTTTCTGATTTCGTGTTTCGTACAGAATGCGCTGTGTGAGCCGGGACACTGGCGGGGGCGGATTCCCGCGATAGATTGGTGAGACGTCACTGAAAGCCAGACCATCGGCGGGCGTTGGTGAAAGGACAGAAAAATGAGCAAGGTCAGCAACGGCGGCGGTGATTCAAAGAACACGCTTTACTGCTCGTTTTGCGGCAAGAGCCAGCACGAAGTCCGCAAGCTGATCGCCGGACCGACCGTCTTCATCTGCGACGAGTGCGTCGAGCTCTGCATGGACATCATCCGCGAGGAGAACAAGACCTCGATGGTGAAGTCGCGCGAGGGCGTGCCGACCCCGCAGGAGATCCTCAAGGTCCTCGACGACTATGTCATCGGCCAGCCCTACGCCAAGCGCGTGCTGTCGGTGGCGGTGCACAACCACTACAAGCGCCTCGCGCATGCCGGCAAGAACAACGACGTCGAGCTGGCAAAGTCGAACATCCTGCTGATCGGCCCGACCGGCTGCGGCAAGACGCTGCTGGCGCAGACGCTCGCCCGCATCATCGACGTGCCCTTCACCATGGCCGACGCCACGACGCTGACCGAGGCAGGCTATGTCGGCGAGGACGTCGAGAACATCATCCTGAAGCTGTTGCAGTCGGCCGACTACAATGTCGAGCGCGCCCAGCGCGGCATCGTCTATATCGATGAAATCGACAAGATCTCGCGCAAGTCGGACAATCCCTCGATCACCCGCGACGTGTCGGGCGAGGGCGTTCAGCAGGCGCTTCTGAAGATCATGGAAGGCACGGTCGCCTCGGTGCCGCCGCAGGGTGGCCGCAAGCATCCGCAGCAGGAGTTCCTGCAGGTCGACACCGCCAACATCCTGTTCATCTGCGGCGGCGCCTTCGCGGGCCTCGACAAGATCATCTCGGATCGCGGCCGCAAGACCTCGATCGGCTTCGGCGCGACCGTGGCCTCGCCGGAGGATCGCCGCACCGGCGACCTGTTCCGCCAGGTCGAGCCCGAGGATCTGCTGAAATTCGGCCTGATCCCGGAATTCGTCGGCCGTCTGCCGGTCCTGGCGACGCTGGAAGACCTCGACGAGCCGGCGCTGATCCAGATCCTGACGGAGCCGAAGAACGCGCTGGTCAAGCAGTATCAGCGGCTGTTCGAGATGGAGAATGTCGATCTGACCTTCCACGAGAACGCGCTGTCGGCGATCGCCAAGCGCGCGATCGAGCGGAAGACCGGCGCGCGCGGCCTGCGCTCCATCAT
>NZ_RZRY01000920.1:0-2086 GCF_003998035.1 Mesorhizobium sp. M2A.F.Ca.ET.039.01.1.1
GGTCGATAACGGCCGAGCCAGCCCCACCAGCACACGACTTTGCCGGGCAGACCCTTCCAGCGCCGATCGTCGACATTGACGTCCTTGCCGAAGGTCGTCTCGTTGCAGACGACCCCGACTTCCATGCCGCGCTCGAGGCAGCCTGCTATCTGGTCAAGGACAAAGGTCTCCGACAGGGAGGGGAACTTGTCGACGACGAAGCATATCCTCATTCTCGGCCCGCGCCCACGCCGGGATTCATCGGGCAGCCCGCCCACAACCAGGCCTGAACAAGGCAACCGGCCTTGCCCGCGGACTTCGGCGCGGCGTCTTCAGCCGTCAGGAAAAGTCGCACGACAGGGGCAACTGGATGGGAATCGTACTTGAGGCACACGACATGCAGCATTCATTCGACCGCTGTTGGCCCACCCGATGGGGATGGTAGTATAGGAATTGCTGCACTGCAACATTTCTGATGCAGCGCATTTGACTTTTCGTCCCGCGCCCGCGTTGGCACGAATTGTTGCATGCGACATAAACCGTTGCGAAGTGCCGGTTTCGCCTCGTGTCGCGGCAGTCCCGCTCAGGAAGCCTTGCGAAGGGACTGTCCTTCGACAGCACGATTCAGGACGTCCATGAACGTCGCGAACTGGTTGTCGGGGTTCATCTGCGGCCGCTCCGCAAACAGGCGAGCCGCCGCGGACATCCTGTCGTAATCGGCCTTGTCGGTCCATAGCCGCCGGATGGCAGCCACCCAGTCGGCGAGCGGAGCATCGTAATCCAGTATCACGCCGCCGTTGCCGATCGCTTCCGGGAGACCGCCGCGCCGGGATCCGACAACGGGAATGCCGCTGCAATGCGCCTCCGACGCGACCCTGCCCCAGGCTTCTTCCCATTTGCTGGGAGCAAGCAGGATCTTCGTGCGGCCGTAGACCGTCTTCATGTCGCTGGTACGGCTCTCGAGGACGGCATTGCCGAGCGAAGCAAGCGTCCGCTCGATCTCGGCCCGGTGATCGTCGTCGAGCATCCAGCTCTCAACGAACAGGAACGGGATTTCCGCGCATTCGCGGGCAATTTGGACGGCCAGTTCGAAACCCTTCTCGTTGTAAGGATTGATCATCGTCACGAACTCGCCGGTCGTCGGCGTGCTGTAGAAGGCAGGATTGATCGTGGGTGGAATCACCGTGGATTCAATGCCGAACTTCTCCTTGTAGGCACGAGCGGTGAATTCCGAATTGGCGATGTAGAGCGCGGACTCCAATTCGCGCGGGTCGCCGGCCAGTTCATCGAACTCGACGTTGCGCAGGTAAACGACCAGGGGCACGCCGAGGGCCTGCAATTCCTTGCCGATCGGCACGGATTTGTGACACTGGACGACCGCGACGTCGGACCGCAATCGCTCGATCGCGAAACCCGCCGCCTCCCACGGGAACCATGCCCGTACGACGGGATAGCCTGGGAACGTATCGATGACGGCGCGCTGGCGGAGCAGCTTCATCTTGGCGCGCGCCTTGAAGCCGAAAAAGCCGTCGCCGAACAAAGCGGCAAGCACCGAGGCCTCGTGGCCATGCTCGCGCAACTGCTCGACCAGATGATGCGTGCTCGACTGAACGCCACCGCTAAATTGCGGCGTGTAGCCGCTGCCGCCCGCAAACAGAACTTTCATAGTCTAGGCTCCTTGCTGTGCCCGCGCGGGCATCGTCATGCCGCCATCCTGCCGATCGAGAAATACTCGATGCCGTAGCGCGCGATCACCTTCGGATCGTAGAGGTTGCGGCCATCGAAGATGACCGGCGTGGTCAGCGAATCCTTGAGCGCGTCGAAGGACGGCGCGCGGAAGCTCTTCCATTCAGTGCAAATCAAAAGCGCGTCGGCGCCGCGCAGCGCCGCCTCCTTGGTGCCGCACAGCAGCAGGTCCTCGCGCAGGCCGTAGATGGCCTGGCACTCCTGCATCGCCTCCGGATCATAGGCCTGCACCTTGGCGCCGGCCGCCCACAGCGCTTCCATCAGCGTGCGCGACGGCGCCTCTCGCATGTCGTCGGTGTTGGGCTTGAAGGCCAGCCCCCAGACGGCGAACGTCTTGCCCCTGAGCGCGCCCTTGAAATAG
>NZ_RZRY01000921.1:0-2086 GCF_003998035.1 Mesorhizobium sp. M2A.F.Ca.ET.039.01.1.1
ACCTCAACGTCACCATGGACATCAGCGTCGAGGAGGCGGCCACGGCCGATAAGGTGACGGCGATGTTCCCGGACGGCCGCAAGGTCGCGGTCAAGCTGCCCTCCTATGTCGAGGACGGCCAGACGATCCGCCTGAAGGGCCAGGGCGAGCAGGGGCCTGGACAGCCGGGCGACGCGCTGGTCAAGATCCACATCCGCCGCCACCCGCGCTACCGCATCGAGGGCCGCGACCTGCATGTGGATCTGCCTGTCGATCTGGCCGACGCCGTGCTCGGCGCCAAGGTGGCGGTCGAGACGCCGACCGGCAAGCTCGCGGTCAACGTACCGGCATGGTCGAGCTCGGACAAGGTGCTGCGGCTGAAAGGCCGGGGCTTGCCGGAAAAGGCCGGCGGTCACGGCGATCTCTATGCCCATGTCCGGCTGATGCTGCCGGAGGGCGGCGATGCCGAGCTTGAGGCCCTGATGCGCCGCCAAAAAGGCTGATCGAGGGAATCTTGTTCCCGTTACAGTGTCTTTTGAGCGCTTGAAGGGGCTCTGTGCCTGTGCGATAGGGCTCTCCACAAAGCAGATATTCTTGCGGAGAGCTTGCACATGGCAGGTGGACAGGGCCTGATGGCCGGTAAGCGGGGCCTGATCCTGGGCGTCGCCAACAATCGGTCGATCGCTTTCGGCATCGCCAAGGCTTGCGTCGATCACGGCGCCGAAATCGCGCTGACCTATCAGGGCGAGGCCTTCAAGAAGCGCGTCGAGCCGCTGGCGGCCGAGCTCAACGCGCATGTCGCCGGCCATTGCGACGTCACCGACCCGGAAAGCCTTGATGCCGTTTTCGCCGACATCGCCGAGCATTGGGGCAAGCTCGACTTCCTTGTCCATGCCATCGCCTTCTCCGACAAGGACGAGCTCACCGGCCGCTATGTCGAGACGACGCGCGACAATTTCCTGCGCACAATGGACATCTCGGTGTTTTCCTTCACCACCATCGCCAAGCGCGCCGAGCCGCTGATGACCGATGGCGGCTCGCTTTTGACGCTGACCTATTACGGCGCCGAGAAGGTGATGCCGCATTACAACGTCATGGGCGTCGCCAAGGCGGCGCTGGAAGCGAGCGTGCGCTATCTCGCCGTCGATCTCGGCGCCAAGAAGATCCGCGTCAACGCGATCTCGGCCGGGCCGATCAAGACGCTCGCTGCCTCCGGTATCGGCGATTTCCGCTACATCCTGAAGTGGAACGAGTACAATTCGCCGCTGAAGCAGACGGTGACACAGGAAGAGGTCGGCGATTCCGGCGTCTATTTCCTATCCGACCTGTCGCGCGGCGTGACCGGCGAGGTCCATCACGTCGATTCCGGCTACCATGTCGTCGGCATGAAGGCGGTCGACGCGCCGGATATCTCGACCGTCAAGGACTAATCCGCTCCGCCTATCAAGCGTCCAAGCAATTCCAGGAAAAGTGCGAAGCGGTTTTCCGTCCGGAATGCTTGCAAAAGCAAATAGCGTCCGACCTTGGAAGACCTGATGTACCCGCTCGTCTACATCGCGCGCCACGGCCAGACCGAGTGGAATACCCAGCGTCGCCTGCAGGGTCAGGCCGACACCGACATCAATGAGCTTGGACGCCAGCAGGCGACTGCCAACGGACGGCGCCTGGCCGCGTTGATCGGCAAGGGTGAGGATTTCGACTTTGTCGCAAGTCCGATGCGGCGCACATGCGAAACCATGGAACTGATGCGCGCGGCAATGGGGCTCGACCCGCTCGCCTACCGGACGGAGCCGCGTCTGGTGGAATTGAGTTTCGGCGAATGGCAGGGTTTTACGTTTCGGGAGCTCGAGGCCCGGCATCCTGGATCCACGCGTGGCCGCCGCGCCGCCAAATGGGATTTCCAGCCGCCCGGCGAGGGCGCGGAAAGCTACGAGATGCTGCTCGAACGGGTGAAGCCTTGGTTCGATGCGCTTGACCGGCAGACGGTATGCGTCACGCATGGCGGCGTCATGCGCTGCCTTTTCCGCTTCGTCGAAGGCATATCCAAGAACGACGCGGCCGCTCTGGAGATCCCGCAGGACCGCCTGCTCCGGCTGGAGGGCCGGAG